>NZ_BTGS01000007.1:0-189729 GCF_042851395.1 Altererythrobacter sp. MTPC7
GCGCAGCTGAGCTTTCGGCTCAGTTTTCGCTAATCGAGGGGGGGTAATACGGAAGACAGGTGGGCCGTCAGTATCGGACGGAGCCTCGCTGAAGCTGTATTCGAACACGGCAAGCGGCGCGAGAACATACGCGCCGGTATAATTAGAGAGACGAAGCGTGCTTGTGTCACGAAGGATGTACCTCTCTGCATTCGTCAACGCCGACCTTTCGAGGGCGGATGAGGCGGTGCCTTGTAGCACGTGGAATGTGCGGAAGGTCCCGTCCGGATCGAAAAGCGCGCCGATCGCGACCCGGCCGCCCTCGCCCGTACGTATCGCCCGGGAGGGATAGCTATCGGCGATCCGCTCCATGGCTTTCTCGCCAAGCCAGGGCATGCCGAGCGCCTCTGGCCACTCCTCCAGCACCACGACCGTGCTATCCGCTGGAAGTAGGCCCTCGACCGGCTGCCCCAGCCGCGCATTGGGGTCGCCTGTGCGCAAGACCAGTTCCGCCCGTCGCTGTATCGCCGGATCGTCGCTGGCAAGGCGGCTCTGCGCGATCCTGTTTTGAAGTCCGATCAGCCGCTCAAGCATTGGGGCGTCCAAATCCGGAGCGGTGAAAGGGTTGAGGCTCCCGAGCGCATCAGAAGCAGCCTCGTAATCGGCAAGCCCCCGCTTGGGATCGGCCAGAGCCTCCGCCACGAGAATGCGCGTCCGCGCACCCTTTCGCATGGCGTGTCGGCTCGGCTGGGTCCGGTCTGCGCGGTGAAATTCGGGAAGCAGGCGCGCCGCTTCGCGCAGGTCGAACTTCGCATGTGCAGGATCGACAAGCGTTTCCAGCACCATGCGGTCGCGTGCCGGATTGTTGCCGAACTGCCGGATGGCCTCCGCCCAGTATTCGGGCTTCACGAGAAACGACTGCAGGCGTTCCTGCGGCACGCCATCCGGCAATTCGTCTCCCAGATAGGGCGTTGCACTGCATACGCCGCCATGAAAAGTCGGGGCCGGCGACATGATCCAGCTTCCTGCGATCGCCTCGATCCTTCGCGGCTCGGGCAGGCTCTCCGGCGCCCACTTCAGGAAATCTTCGACAGCTAGCGGTGCTGCGCCTGCTCTTACCGGCGAACCGAGTGCAGCATCGGCGAACGCAAATGCGGCCTCCCCTTGCTGCGGGCATTCATTCGTCCCGTTCACCAGCGCCCGCACGGCTCCGCCAATGTCCGAATAGGCAAGCGTGCCGGTACCCAGACGTTGCAAAACATCCTGTCGGCCCCTCAGCAAGGCGCGGCATTCGGCGCGAAGGCTGACCGGTTCCCCCTCCAGTTCGATAATCGGCATGAAAGAACACGCCGCAACCGAAGACGCCGATAGCAGGGCCGACAATGCAACCCCCGCCATGGCCGTTCGCATGGGCAGCCCGAGTTGCAAAAATGCCCCCTACCAGCCGGTCCAGAACCGGCGATTGGCAGGATCGGCCAGCCGTAGGATGGAGGTCGCTGCGACCAGTATGGCGGCAGCGATACTGGCATAGGCGACGGCAGGCGCTTCCTGCCCGCCGCGGAAATAGATCGCCAGCAGGGCCCACAGGAACACGAGCGCATAATACGGCGCGCCGCGGCTGCGCGAAATAGCGAGCGAGGCGATGCAGCCGCCCACCACGACGACGGCCGCGGTGATCATCGCCTCTGCGGCACCGAAATCGGCGCCGTGATATACCAGTGCGGCTGAGATGTTCACGATGCTCGCCGCAGTCAGCCAAGCGGCCAAAGCGGTGAACAGCAGCCCGACCAGCCACCGCTCCGCCGTCGTCATTACGCGGTGCAGCCCGGCGACTGCGCGCATGATGACGAGCAGGCAGACAAGAGAGGCCAGGATAATCAGGGCCGACACCGCGGTCAGCGCAGCGCCCTGCGTGTAGACGGCCCATACCCCTCGCGCGGCCAATGCCCCGGCGGACCACCAGCCGATCTTGCCCAGCAGCGCGTTGCCCCGCTGGGCCGGCAGCGCCTGCCAGATGGCGTAGCAGGCGGAGCCGAAGAACAACGGCCCCCAGATGGAAAACGCCCATCCGGACGGGGTAATCAGCGTCTGGATATCGTCGGAACGGCTGCCGATATTCTCGCCGAAGCCCAGCGCCGGCAGGAAGGTCGCGCCGATCTGGACGATGACGGCGAGGATGATGGCCACGATCTGGGCCATGCTGCGGCGGGCGTGCAAGTCTCTCATTTGAAAAGGGATAGACCCAACGCTGCACGGTAGGACAGCGAAAAGTGCCAGGGGGCCTGTAAGCCGGGTCCTGTCCAGCGGGCGGTATGCGCGCCTCGGTTTCCCAAGAACGCACCAGCCCCGCATGGGCAGCCATTCATCTGGTCTGCGGATTGCTCCGCAGCTCTAGCAGCCAACCCGGGCCTCTCGGGGCGAAACACCCCTGCCTGTGAAGGCGCGAGGCCCCTATTTGGCCTTGCTCCGGGTGGGGTTTGCCATGACGGTCGCCGTTGCCGGTTCCCCGGTGCGCTCTTACCGCACCCTTTCACCCTTGCTTCGCCGAAACGAAGCGGTCTGCTCTCTGTGGCACTTTCCCTCGGCTCGCGCCGGGCGGGCGTTACCCGCCACCCTTGTTTCGTGGAGCCCGGACTTTCCTCGCTTCGAAAGAAACGCGGCTGCCCGGCCCCCTGGCACGCCTCTATCTAGTCACGCCCCGGTCCCTGTCCAGCAGCAACTGGAACAGGATCGCCCGGACCTGCCCGTCGATCTCGCCATCTATCTTTTCAGGGCGCCAGCGGCGCTGGAAGGCCTCGACCGCCTTGTACCCGTCCGTCACATCGTATCCGAAGCGTTCGAGCGCGAGGTAGAAGCTGGCATCGTTGTCGAACGGATCGCCTTTCTCCAGCTTTTCCGGCCTCGGCAGGCAGAGGCCGTATTCGGCCAGGCGATCCCACGGGAACAGTTCGCCCGGGTCGATCTTGCGCGCAGGCGCCACGTCGGAATGGCCGACGACATTGGCGCGCGGAACATCGTAACGCTTCACCAACCGGGCCACCAGCGGGACGAGCGCCTCGAACTGGGCGTCGTTGAATTCGCGGTAGCCATAGGCATGGCCCGGATGGTCGAGCTCGATCCCGACGCTGATGCCGTTCACGTCCTTGTGTCCGCGCCAGTAGGACACGCCCGCATGCCATGCGCGCTTTTCCTCCGGCACGAGGCGCACGACCTCGCCCTGTTCGCCGATCAGGTAATGCGCGCTGACCTTGGCCTCCGGATCGCACAGACGCTCGATCGCGAACCCCTTGTCCTCCATCTCGGTGTAGTGGATCACCACCATCGAGATGGGATCGGTCCGCTCGTCGAAATTGGGCGAGAGGACCTCGCGGTCGACCAATTCGTCTTCGCTCAGGGGCAGGCGTTCGCCCGCCCTGCCGAAATCGCTCGCGCTGTTATCGCCGTTGCCCATCAGCCGATCATCCCTTCCCCTTCGGGAATGACGGCGCCCAGCAGCAGCGAATCTTCGCTGCGGTGATACTGGACGGAGCCGCCCATGTTCTCCGCCATCATCCCGATCATCCATGCAGGCGCGGTGCGGCCCGACAGGTCTGCGGGCGCAAGGTCCCCCTGCAGCGCCTGACCGATCGTGTCGTCGAAGGCGATTTTCGGCCCCGTCGCGCGCACCACAATCTCGCTCGCCCCGTTATTGCGTTCCGCACCGATATCCAGCGTGCCGCCGCGCACCAGCGATTCCAGCGCGATATGCGCAAGGTTCAGCATGGCCTTCACCGCCGGTTTGGGCAGCGTGTCGACATCCAGCGCCCAGCGCAGTTCGATCCGTTTCGCATCGCCTGCCAGCGCCTCTATCGCGGCGCGCGGTTCGGCCATTTCGACCTTGTCGCCAAAGCCGCCTGCGGCCCCGAAGGCGAGGCGGAAGAATTTCAGCTTGTCCGCGCTGGCCTTCGCGCTTTGGCCCAGCAATTCCAGGCACCGCTCGCGCATTTCGGGGTCGGTTTCGTCGGCCAGCAATTCCAGCCCGTTGGTCATCGCACCCACCGGGCTGAGGAGGTCGTGGCACAGGCGGGAGCACAGGAGGCTGGCGAATTCGACGGGATCAGGTTGGGTCATTCAGGAAGTCTGGCCTTTCAATGAACGCGCGAAGTTGACAATGTTGACAGCGCCCACGCCGCATCGAAACCGCTATCTGCCTGTAAGATAATGGCAAATCGCCGATATGCGAAATTGACACTTTGGCCGGGAGCCGGCGAAACTTCGCCCTTTCGTGGCGTTGGACATGGGCGCGACACTAGCCATCTGTTTCGCTGTAGGAAAGCGCCGCGAAGCCCTGCTCGCCATCTCTCCAGAACCGGATGTCCGATTTGGCGACGATGGCCCAGATCCGCCCGTCGCCGGATGCCGAGGCCCGGTCGGTCGCGGAAGGGCTGGCGGGTCCGCGCGGGTGCGAATGGTAATAGCCGGCGACCGCCTGCCCGTTCCCGTCCCCGGCCCCGTCCCCGTCCCCTGCCCCATCCCGCGCGGCGCGGTGGGCGTCGATCAGCGCCTGCGGGTCGATCTCGAAATGTGTGGCGGGCTTGGGATGGACATTGCGTGCCGGGCGGATCGCGGTAATCGCCTCGCCGCGCCCCAGCAGGATGCCGCAGCATTCCTCCGGGTGCGCCGCCCGGGCCTGTTCCAGCAGACCTGCGATAACCGCCCTTGTGACTCGTAGTGTCATTGCCCAAGACCGCTAGCATGACTTCGCCCGAAATCATCACCGGAACGATTCACCAGCCGGGCCGGCTGGACAAGACGCTGGCCGAGGCGAGCGGCCTGTCGCGCGAGCGGGTGAAGGCGCTGATGGCGGCGGGTGCGGTGTTGGTGGGCAAGAGGCCGGCGACCAACCCTTCGACGAAGATGCAGGCGGGCGCGCATTTCGCCATCACCCTGCCCCCCGCGCAGGAGCCGGAGGCGAAGCCGCAGGCCATTCCGCTCGACATCGTGTTCGAGGATGCGCACCTGCTGGTGGTGAACAAGCCCGCCGGCATGGTCGTGCACCCGGCTGCGGGGAACCCCGACGGCACGCTGGTCAACGCCCTGCTTCACCACTGCGCGAAGGATGGCCGGACCACGCTGTCGGGTATCAACGGCGTCGCGCGGCCGGGCATCGTCCACCGGATCGACAAGGATACGTCCGGCCTGCTGGTCGTCGCCAAGACCGATGCCGCGCATGAAGGGCTGGCCGCACAGTTTGCCGAGCATTCGATCGACCGGCACTACCTCGCGGTATGCGCAGGGCGACCCGACCCCCGGTCCGGCACCATCGCCACGCGGCTGGGCCGCAGCGACGCGAATCGCAAGAAGATGGCCGTGCTCCCCGATACCTCCAGAAGGGGCAAGCACGCGGTCACCCATTACGAGACGATAGAATTGCTTCGCGGCTGCACATTGATCCGATGCACGCTGGAAACCGGGCGAACCCACCAGGTCCGCGTTCACTGTGCGTCAATTGGTCATGCGCTATTAGGGGATCCACAATACGGACGCGATCCGAAGGATTTGCGACCTCTTCTCAAGCGGTTGGGTTTCGCCCGCCAGGCACTGCACGCAAGCACCCTGGGCTTCACCCATCCCGTCACCGGCGAACGGGTCGATTTCCGGGCCGAACTGCCGGCCGACATGGCGGAACTTATCGACGAAACCGCTCGTTGAAATCGACGAAGAGGACTGCAAACCGGCGGTGTTTGCATTTATATGTAACCCAGTGGCCCGTTTGACCGGATGCCTGTTGCAGGGTCCGGTTACGAGAGGTCGACGCTAGAAAGGTCAGGGACTACGTGAGCAATAGCAAGGCAGTGGCCATACCGGCCCTCGGCGGGGAGCAGAGCCTCAACCGCTATCTTTCCGAAATCAAGAAATACCCCGTGCTGACGGCGGAGCAGGAATACATGCTCGCCAAGCGGTACGAGGAGCATGACGATCCCGACGCGGCGGCGCAGCTCGTCACGTCGCACCTGCGGCTGGTTGCGAAAATCGCCATGGGATACCGCGGCTATGGCCTGCCGGTCAGCGATCTCATCTCCGAAGGCAATGTCGGCCTGATGCAGGGCGTGAAGAAGTTCGAAGCCGATCGCGGCTTCCGCCTCGCGACCTATGCGATGTGGTGGATCAAGGCGAGCATGCAGGAATTCATCCTGCGCAGCTGGTCCCTCGTCAAAATGGGCACCACCGCCGCGCAGAAGAAGCTGTTCTTCAACCTTCGCCGGATGAAGAAGCAGCTGGAAGCCTACGAGGATTCCGACCTGCATCCCGACGACGTGGCGCAGATCGCCTCCGACCTCGGCGTGCCCGAGCAGGAAGTGATCAACATGAACCGCCGCATGATGATGGGCGGCGACGGATCGCTCAATGTCTCCATGCGCAATGGCGAGGAAGGCTCGGGCGAATGGCTCGACTGGCTGACCGATGATCGCCCGCTGCAGGACGAAACGGTGGCCGACGCGCAGGAAGCGGAAGTCCGGCATGAAATGCTGACCGAAGCGATGGATGCGCTGAACGACCGTGAGAAGCACATCCTGACCGAACGCCGCCTGACGGAAAAGCCGCAGACGCTGGAGGAACTCTCCAAGGTCTACGATGTGTCACGCGAACGCATCCGCCAGATCGAAGTCCGCGCCTTCGAGAAGCTGCAAAAGGCGATGAAGGCGATTGCCGGCGAGAGGCTGCTGGGTTCGCCTGTGGCGGCTTGAGCCGAGGTTTCAGTGACGAGAAGGGGCGGTGGGCTATGCTCGCCGCCCCTTTTTTACGAATCGCGTAAGTTGATGCGATTGGTGAATCCAGCCGCGAGGCAACGACTATTGAATTCAGGCGAAAAGACTTCGTCCCATTCAAGGTATGACGGCGCGCAAACGCAGTTCGAAGCTCGGTGAGCCAGTACCATTGTCTGCGGCCATATAACCTGTCGGGACTATTCGAACGTGTGTGATTGCCGGGTCCGTGCCATCGCCACTATCCACCGGCGTGTAGTCGAAATTGGCTCCGTCGGTTGAAAAGGAATAACAATCGGTTGTGCTCGCCAATGAAACGAAAACACAGTTGAGACCCGTTGCCGGGCTGCCGTCAGTATATCGGATAGGTCCACTGCCCGGTCCGCCAAAATCGTTCACCACGAGTGAAAGATTTGGTGGCAATTGCTCTGTCACGATTACGCTATCGTAATTCGGCGGCGCGTTACCGGCGTTCGTTACGGTAATGGAATATTCGACCGTGGCACCTGGAACATTGAAATCGCCTGACGGGCCATCGGTCCCGAAACGAATTTTGGTAATATCCAGGTCGGCACGCAAATTGGCATGGAATGCTCGGGAGAATGCGATGATTCCGGCCCGTTCGGCATCGGCCGTCGCTACGCTACGCTCGTTGTCCTGATCACGGTCCTCATCCACGCGAAGGGTGATTGTGGAGGCATTCACTGCGCAATACCGCAGCCAACCGCCATCGGCATTTCGCCGCGACAACTTTTTCGCGACCACGACAGCGCTTCCGCTGGATTGACCAAATCCATTGGAAAAACATCCATTGTCCCACCCGCGGATGTTAAATCCCGTGGTAACGGCACTCCAAGTCACAGCAGTGCCGGCGGTGTCCGGAAACGTCCCTGCTTGTCCAGCAGGAAATGCGATCCAGCCTATCGTCTCGGCGCTGGGGAACGGACCGCTATTGGCCTGGCTGCGATCAATCGCGATTTGAAATCCGGTTGCCGAAGGGTTTTGGGCAATTGAAGTGATGTGTGGACGCGAAGATTCGTTGGCGACATTCCGCGTTTCGCTATTCGCAGACTGCAAGTGGTGCACCACGGTGGGCGTAAAGGGTAGGGCAGCACTGAAATTTACGTTAGCCCACCGTGCCACTCCCCCTGTGAAGCCCGAGCCGAACTGGGTGGCTGTCGTAGAGACTCTGCCGGCCTCGATAATCGTTCCGCCGGGCAGGACGTGTCGGCCCGGTTCCACCGCGATATAGTGCACCGTCATGGCGATATGGCGGCCATCCCAATTATCAGGTTCGAGAATGAGTTCATCGAACCCTGAAGTGGTGACATTCGTGATGCGAATGCTGGCAGAATTGTTTCCTTGTTGCGATGGCAAGGCGATGACGACCGGGGGGACGTCGAAAGTCTGCTGAAACGACACAAAATCTGGGGTTCGGTTTCCCCCTAATGTGTCATGAGCGGTGAAAGTACCCGCCTCGATCCGACCGGCAATGGCCGATGAGGGCGCTAAACACATCACTAGCGCCAGCATCAGAACAAGGCAGCATGCCCAATTGCGCATATCGAGAAAGCGAGGATGGGACACTGTCACATCATTACACCGCCATACTTAACAGAAAACTGAAAAATGGGTGTCTATCGGCACGCTTTGTTTGGCGAGAGTTGCAGATAGACTTCAACCACCCCCCGCCAGATCCATCACAGCCGCCACCATCGCCTGCGTGCCCAGCGTCACGCTTTCCCGCGGGGCGATCTTGAACAGGGGGCTGTGGTGGCTGGGCACCGGAGGGCCGCCGGCTTCGGCGGCGGCGAAGGCTTCGGGCGGTGTGCCGCCGACGGCGAAGTAGTAGCCGGGGACGCCGGTGTCTTCTTCGACGAAATAGGAGAAGTCCTCCGCGCCCATCGTGGTCTGCTCGAAATCGCGGAAGGTGCCCTCGCCGAATGCCTCGCGGAACACGCCGTTCAGCCGCTTGGCCAGTGCGGGGTCGTTGTTGGTAACGGGCGTGCCTTCGCTCACCGTCACTTGCACCGGCAGCTCGTCGGGCAGGCCGTGGGCCTTGCCGATGCCGACCGCGACCCGCTCGATGGCGGAAAGCAGCTGCGCGCGCGTCTCCTCGTCGTTCGCCCGCACCGTCACCTGCAGGTTCGCGCGGTCGGAAATGATGTTGTGCTTCGATCCCGCCTGGAACGAGCCGACCGTGATGACGGCAGGCGAGAGCGGCCCGACCTCGCGGCTGACGATGGACTGCATCGCGGTGACGATCTGCGAGCCGATATAGACCGGGTCCTTCCCCATATGCGGCGCCGCGCCATGCGCGCCGATGCCGGGCACCATGATGTCGACGCTGTCAGCGCTGGAATACTGGATGCCTTCGGATGCCGAAAGCTGCCCCGTCGGCAGCAACGAAGTGACGTGGAAGGCGAGCGCGTAGTCCGGCGTGCCGAACCGCTCGTACAGCCCGTCCGCCATCATTGCCTTGGCCCCCCCGACGCGTTCCTCCGCCGGCTGGACGACGAACATCAGCGTGCCCGACCAGTCGTCCTTCGCCGCCGCCAACGCGCGCGCCGTGCCGACCATCGAGGTGATGTGAACGTCATGCCCGCAGGCATGCATCACCGGGTATTCCTTGCCATCCTGCCCAGTTTGCGTGGCGGTGGAGGCATAATCGAGGCCCGACTTCTCTTCCACTGGCAGCCCGTCCATGTCGGCGCGCAGCAGGATCAGCGGGCCATCGCCGTTCTCCAGCATGCCGACCACGCCGGTGCCGCCGACGCCCTCGGTGACGGTGAGACCAGCCGCGCGCAGCTCGCTCGCCATTCGGGCGGCGGTATTGCTCTCCAGGAAGGACAGCTCCGGGTTCTGGTGGAAATGAACGAACAGGTCTTCCAGGTGTGCGTCGTAATCAGCCTCCACCTCGGCGGCGAAGGGCCCCTGCTGCGCCTGCAGCGATGTCGCCGCCAGCAATGCGCCCATGCCCAGCGCCGCCTTCCATGCTGCCCGCTTGCCCAGTCCCGTCATCACCTGTTCCCTTGCTCGAAAAATCTCTCCTGCCGCAGAAAGCACGCGCCGCGCCGGGCCGCAAGCTCTCCGATTGCCTGCACCGGGGCCGGAGGGTAGAGCATGGCCGCAATGTTCCGGGTCCTCTCCTTCCTCGTAAAGCTGGTCGTCGGCTTCCTCGCGCTCAGCCTGTTCCTCGTCTTCCTGTTCAAGTTCGTGCCCGTGCCGGTCACCGCGACCATGCTGCTGGACGACAACGGTTATACCAAGGACTGGGAGCCCCTGTCGGAGATCGACCGCGACCTGGTGCGCGCGGCCATCGCGGCGGAGGACGGCAAGTTCTGCACGCATAACGGCTTCGACGAGGAAGCGATTGCCAGCGCCATGCGCAGCAATGCGGAAGGCGGGCGGATCAGGGGCGGCTCCACCATCAGCCAGCAGACTGCCAAGAACGTCTTCCTGTGGCAGGATGGCGGCTATGTCCGCAAAGGGTTCGAGGCGTGGTTCACCGTCCTGATCGAACAGATCTGGGGCAAGCGGCGGATCATGGAAGTCTATCTCAACGTCGCGGAAACGGGCATCGGGACCTACGGCGTGGAAGCAGGCGCGGAACGCTATTTCCAGAAGGGCGCGGCGCAATTGAGCCCGTCGGAAGCGGCGCGCATGGTCGTCGCCCTGCCCCTGCCCAAGAAACGCAGCGTCGTGAACCCGACCGGCTGGCTGCGCCGCCACGGTAACACGATCGCTGCCCGGATCGGCGTCGTGCAGCGGGACGGGCTCGACGCCTGCATCTACGAATAGCGCGATGCACGGAAGTCACGGCCACTCACACGCACATGCGCACGGCGACGGGCATTCGCACGCGCCTGCCGATTTCGGCCGCGCCTTCCTGGTCGGGATTGTCCTCAACACCGGCTTCGTGGTGGTGGAGGCGGTGTACGGCATCCTTTCAGGCTCCATGGCGCTGGTGGCCGATGCGGGGCACAACCTCTCCGACGTGCTGGCCCTGTTGCTGGCATGGGGCGCGAGCGTCGCGGCGAAGAAACCGCCGACCGCGCGGTTTACCTACGGGTTCAAGAGCTCGACCATCCTCGCCGCGCTGGCCAACGCGGCGCTGCTGCTGGTCGCGATCGGCGCGATCCTGTTCGAAACGATCCACCGGCTGGGCAATCCCCAGCCCGTGCAGGGCATGACCGTGGTGGTGGTCGCGGGGATCGGCATCGTCATCAATGCCTTCACGGCATGGATGTTCATGCGTGGGCGGGAGCACGATTTGAACATTCGCGGCGCCTACCTGCACATGGCGGCCGATGCGCTGGTGTCGCTGGGCGTGGTGCTGGCGGGCCTCGCCATTCTTGCCACCGGCTATGTCTGGATCGACCCGCTGGTCTCGCTGGTGATCGTGGCGGTCATCGCTTGGGGCACGTGGGGGCTGGCAAAAGACAGCGTGAAGATGGGCCTCGCCGCCGTACCGGAAGGGATCGACGAGGCGGATGTCGACGCGTTCCTGAATGGCCTTTCCGGGGTCGAAGCGGTCCACGACCTGCATATCTGGCCGATGAGCACCACGGAAACCGCGCTGACGGCGCACCTGGTCATGCCGGGCGGCCACGAGGGAGACCCATTCCTCGCCGCGCTGTCGGAGGAACTGAAACACCGCTTCGGCATCGGTCATGCAACGGTGCAGATAGAGCAGACGCCCTATTGCGCGGGGGCGTGCGGCGGACCTTCCTGACCGGCAGCGATTTTTCGCAGCGACGCTTTTCCGGCACCTTTACCCCGCTTCGCGCGTTTGGGGGACGAACCTGGCCGATTACCGGGCAGGACATCGCAGAACATCGGGCCCGAAGCACGGGCCAAATGAACAGGCCAAACAAGCAGGGATTCCTCATGAAGAAACTGATCCGTAACTCGCTCGCCATTTCGCTCGCCGCCGTTCTGGCCTCGGGCTGTGCCTACAACACCGCCGACGGCATGGGCAGCACCAGTGCCGCGACCTCCACCATGGTCGGCGGCGTCGCGATGCTGCCGTCGCGCACGATCGTGGAGAACGCCTCGATGGCGCCGAACCTGTCGACGCTGGTCACCGCGGTAAAGGCTGCAGACCTTGTCAGCACGCTGTCGAGCCCCGGCCCGATCACCGTTTTCGCGCCGACCAACGAAGCCTTCGACGCGCTTCCGGACGGCTTGCTGGAAACCGCGCTGGAGCCGGCGAACAAGATGCTGCTGACCAATGTTCTGACCTATCACACGGTTGCCGGCGAAGTGACCGCCAGCGACCTGATGGACATGATCGAGGCAGGCAATGGTAGCGCACAGATCACCACCCTGTCGGGCGGCACGCTGACGGCGCGCATGGTCGATGGCCGCGTGGCAATCACCGATGCATCGAACCGCACCGCTTATGTGACCCAGGCCGATGTCATGCAGTCGAACGGCGTCGTCCACGTGACTAACGCCGTGTTCCTGCCGGAGATGTAAGTCTTCCCGCCCATCGGGACTTTTGAAGCCCGCCCCCGCGCAGCCGCGCCGGGGCGGGTTTTTTTATGGTACGCGGTAGAGCGTGGCCGGGGGATGTCGGTAGCGCAGTTTCTGCCACAGGCCCTGCGGCAGGCTTTGCGAAATGCCGCTTGCCTCCAGCAGGCGCGCAAGGATCCCCGCTTCCGGCACGTAGGTGCCGACCACCTGCCAGTCCGGCTGCGGACGATAGGCAGGCGCGGCGTCCTCGCTCATGAACGCATTGGGCACATCCGCGCGGGCGGGATTATGGAAATAGAGGTCGCCTGCACGTGGCGGCGCATCGCTCACCCTGTCCGCCGCATCGATCCAGCGCAGGGGTATGCGTGCACGGAAACGGGTCATGGGATCGGTGACGAGTGGCCCCTCGCTTTCCTCCAGCACCGCGACCAGCGTCTCTTCGCCGAATGCGGGCTCCTTGTTCTCCACCATGATGGCGACGAAGTTCGCGCCGACCAGGGCCAGCAGGACGACGAGCGCGCCCCAACGCAGCCTCGCCGCGCCGCCTTGCAGCAGCAGACCGATCGCCGTGCCCGCCAGGATGGCGAGCAGCGTGCTGGTGATCATGAAATAGCGGGGGTTGAGCGGAAGCAGGCTCTGCGCCGCGCCGACACAGACGAACCACACCGCCGCCAGCAGGCTCATCAACCGGGCCATGCGGCGAATGCGCGGGCCGACCGACCGTGTGGTGCACAGCCACGCTGCAGCAGGCACGGCCACGAAGGTCAGCAACATGAATTCCTGGTTCGCCAGCAGGACCAGCAGCGGATCGATTACAGGGTGGACGATCACGTTCCCGGCCAGGTCCACCGTCCGGTCGATGGTGGAATCGTGGTTCATCGCGATGTTGAAGCGGTAGAGCGGGTCGCCCGTCATCACGGTCAGATACAGGATCTCCAGCGACCACACCGCGAGGAAGCCTGCCGCCACCCACAGATAGTGCCAGCGCGCAAAACCGTAGCTGGCGAGGAACAGCAGCGCATAGAACACGGCGACGAACACCGCCGTCTCCCGCGTCAGGAAAGCGACACCGCACAGCGCACCGGCGGCCAGCAGCTTGCCACGCTCAGGCCCGTTTTCGATACAGTCCAGCGAAAGGGCGAAGGCTGCGAACAGCAGCGCCATCTCGATGATATCGACGCTGGCAATGCTCGCCTGCACCGCGATCAGGGGGCAGGTGACGACCGCAACCAGCGCGGTGAAGGCGGGTATCGCGCCCGCCCGGTCCCTCACAACTCGCCATGCGAGGTAGAGGAACCCGATCAGGAACAGCAGCGACGGCAGGACGAAAGCGAACTCGTTATCGCCCAGCAGCGTGAAGCTGAGCGCCATCGGGATGGTGATCGGATAACGGATCGTCCCGTGCCCGCCGACATAGGGAAAGTCGTCGATCCAGCCATAGGCCCCCACGGCATAGGTCGTGTCGTCCGACGCGATGAAGCCGACCCATGACAGGGCAACCAGACCGGCGAGCAGGACCAGCCCGGCCCACAATCCACGGCGCCCCGTGCCAAGGAATTGCAATGCCCCGTGCATCAGTCGGCCCTGAAGACGAGCGTGCGCGACAGCAGGAAGGCGGTGGAAATCACCGCCACCTCTGTCACCAGTTTTGCAGCGAATGCGTCCAGGCCCGCCTGCTCGACCAGGGCCCACAGCAGGGCGGAGGACAGCGCCATGTTGAAACCCAGCAGCGCGACATAGCCTGCGCCCTGACGCGTTCGCGAGCCGGCACTGGCCCCGCGAAAGGTCACATTGCGGTGGAGCACGAAACCTGTCGCCGCCCCCGCCGCCTTGCCCGCGATATTGGCGGGTAGCCATGCCCCGGGCAGGACCAGCAGCGATCCTGCATAGACCGCGATATCGGCAGCAAGGACAATCAGTCCCACCGCGCCGTAACGCAGCGTTTGCGGCACGACGTGATTGCTCTCCAGAAGGCTCTTCATCGCTCGGCCGTACCCGGCCTGGCCGGCTGCGGCGCTGCGCTGGCCAGCAGTTCCGCCAGCGATGGTGCGGGCTGGATCGGTGTGCGCGGCTCGTTCGACATGTCGAGCGCCAGGAAATTGAGGAACAGCTGGAAGCCCAGGATGATCGGCAGCACGGCCAGCATCACCGTGCCCGTGCTGGCCGGTGCGCCGGTGCTGATGGAAATATACCACTCGATTGCCCCGAACACGCCGCCAAAGGCGAGCAGGATCAGGCCGAGCAGCAACTGGGCGGAGGCGAGATTGAAGTCGCGCAGGAAGTAGGTGTAGAAAATCCGCTTCGCCAGTTCGCGCATATGCTTGGTGAAGAACTGCCCAAGCACGTTCCGGATGTGCAGATTGCTGGTCTCGTCGCCATAGACCGCCTCCATCGGCACATCGGCGACCACCGCGCGCGCATTGCCGAGATTGATGAGCATGTCGGTTTCGAAGAAATACCGCTCCGAAATGTTGCGGAATTCCAGCGCCTGCGCGGCTTTCGCATGGATGGCGGTATAGCCGTTGGTGGGATCGAACACGCGCCAGTAGCCGCTCGACAGCTTGGTCAGGAACGACAGCGCGGCATTGCCCCACAGGCGCACGCGCGGCATCTGGCGCACGTTCCAGAGCGAATGAAACCGGTTGCCCTTGGCATAGTCGGCATGGCCTTCCAGCACGGGCCGGGCGATGGTTTCGATCAGCGCCGGGTTCATCTGCCCGTCGCCGTCCAGTTTGACGATGACATCCGCCCCGGCCGCTATCGCGGCGGTATAACCGGTCATCACCGCTCCGCCGACGCCCTTGTTCTGCTCGTGCCGGATCACGGTCACGCGCGGGTCGGTGCAGCGCTGCTCCACC
This sequence comes from Altererythrobacter sp. MTPC7, assembly GCF_042851395.1. Classification (NCBI taxonomy): domain Bacteria; kingdom Pseudomonadati; phylum Pseudomonadota; class Alphaproteobacteria; order Sphingomonadales; family Erythrobacteraceae; genus Altererythrobacter; species Altererythrobacter sp. MTPC7. The sequence goes on from NZ_BTGS01000007.1 coordinate 15,062, forward strand.
AGAGTGCCCGATCCGTCGGGACAGCAATCGTCGATCACGTAGATGGCCTGGACTTCCGGCCCGATCGCTTCGATCACGCCCAGCACGTGGTCGGTCACCTTGTAGCTGGGAATGACCACAGCCAGGCGTTTGTCGAAGCGTACGGGCGCGATGCGGCTCATGTTTCAGGCGGTTCCGATGCGAATGGCTCGGCCCCGCCCTAATCGGACCACGTAAACAAACCGTGTGGAAGGGTTAATGCACGGGGAAGGATGGGACCGGCGCTGGCCTGCCGGCATTCATCGCCGGGCGCGCACCCAGCGTTCGGTCAGCCAAAGGACGAAAGCGTAGGAGAGGACCATCACCGCTCCGGCGAACAGCAGTCCGCTTAACGCGTCGCCTGTCTGGTTTTCCTGCGGGACGAGCAGCGGTGTCAGGGAGAACACCACTAGAAACAGCGCGAACAGGATGGGGATCGCCAGCGTAATCGTGCGCCGCGATCCCATGCGCGTCACCTTCCCATCGAGGCCGTAATGGCCCGGAAGCTCGGCAAAATCGCGATAGCGCCGCTCCGCCCAGATACCGGCCGCGAGCAGGATGGCGGCGAAGGGCAGTGTCACCACGAATGGCAACCACTGCCCTGCCATGTCAGGCCGCTTCTTCTTTCTTGCCCTTGTCCGCGCTGACGACGCGGACCGGTTCCTTGCGCCCGTCGACCACGTCCTTGTCGATCACGACTTCGGTCACGTCGTCGAGATCGGGCAGGTCGAACATCGTGTCGAGCAGGATGCCCTCGACGATGGAGCGCAGGCCGCGTGCGCCCGTCTTGCGCTTGATCGCCCGTTCGGCAATCGCGCGCAGCGCCTCGTCGGTGAAGGTCAGTTCGGTGTCTTCCAGCTCGAACAGCTTGCCGTATTGCTTCACGATCGCGTTCTTCGGTTCCTGCAGGATTGTGACCAGCGCATCGACATCGAGGTCGTGCAGGGTCGCGATGACCGGCAGGCGACCGACGAATTCGGGGATCAGGCCGAATTTCAGCAGGTCTTCCGGCTCGCTCTTCTCCAGCAGCTCGCCAACGCGGCGTTTGTCCGGATCGGCGACATGCGCACCGAAGCCGATCGAACGCTTCTGCAGGCGGTCGGCAATGATCTTGTCCAGCCCGGCGAACGCGCCGCCGCAGATGAACAGGATGTTCGTCGTATCGACCTGCAGGAATTCCTGCTGCGGATGCTTGCGCCCGCCCTGCGGCGGAACGCTGGCCGTGGTGCCTTCCATCAGCTTGAGGAGCGCCTGCTGCACACCCTCGCCCGACACGTCGCGGGTGATGGAGGGGTTTTCCGCCTTGCGCGTGATCTTGTCGATCTCGTCGATATAGACGATGCCGTGCTGCGCCTTGTCGACATTGTAGTCGCTGGCCTGCAGCAGCTTCAGGATGATGTTTTCGACGTCCTCGCCCACGTAACCCGCTTCGGTCAGCGTGGTGGCGTCGGCCATGGTGAACGGCACGTCGAAGGTGCGTGCCAGCGTCTGCGCCAGCAGCGTCTTGCCGCAGCCGGTGGGACCGACCAGCAGGATGTTCGACTTCGCCAGCTCTACATCGCCGGATTTCCCGGCGTGCTTCAGGCGCTTGTAATGGTTGTGCACGGCGACGGACAGCACGCGTTTCGCGCGTTCCTGCCCGATCACGTAGTCGTTCAGCGTGGCGAAGATTTCGGACGGCGGGGGAACCTCGCCTTCCTTGCGGCCGGTCATTCCGGCCTTCGTTTCCTCGCGGATAATGTCGTTGCACAGCTCCACGCATTCATCGCAGATGAACACGGTGGGTCCGGCAATCAGCTTGCGCACCTCGTGCTGCGACTTCCCGCAGAAGCTGCAGTAAAGGGTGCTCTTGCTATCGGTTCCGCTCAATTTCGTCATATCCTGTATCGTCCCCGATCCGGCAGCAGATGGTGCGCGCGGATTCGGCCAACCTATCGCTGGTTTTCCATATTACAACCTGCCCCGTAGTAGCAGGCGCGCCTTAGCCACGCCTGAAGGGGCTAGGTTGCCAAGTTCTTATGCGCCCGTCCCGATGCGGGGCGGAAGCGCGCGGGCCGCCCCTTCCTTACGAAGGAGCGCCGCCCGAACCCTTGTCCTCGTCCGCCGTCGGCTCTTCACCTTCGGGACGGGTTTCGAAGACCTTGTCGACGAGGCCGAACTTCATCGCCTCTTCCGCCTCGAGGAAGGTATCGCGGTCCATCGCCTTCTCGATTTCGTCGAGGCTGCGGCCGGTATATTTCACGTAGAGGTCGTTCATGCGCTTCTTGATGCGCAAGATCTCGCGGGCCTGGATCTCGATGTCGGAGGCCATGCCGCGTGCGCCACCGGACGGCTGGTGGACCATGATGCGCGCATTGGGCAGCGCGATCCGCATGCCCGGCTCGCCCGCGGCCAGCAGGAAGCTGCCCATCGATGCGGCCTGGCCCATGCAGACGGTGGAAACGCGCGGCTTGATGTACTGCATCGTGTCGTGGATCGCCATCCCGGCCGTCACCACGCCGCCGGGCGAGTTGATGTACATGCTGATCGGCTTGGACGGGTTCTCGCTTTCCAGGAACAGCAGCTGGGCGGTGATGAGCGATGCCATGCCGTCTTCCACCTGCCCGGTGACGAACACGATGCGTTCGCGCAGCAGGCGGCTGAAGATGTCGAAGCTGCGTTCGCCGCGGCTCGTCTGCTCGACAACCATCGGGACCAGCGCGCCGGTCAAGGGATCGCGGGTGAACTGTCCCTGGGTTGCGTGTGCGTCGGAGCCGAAAAGATCGATCATGGGGTCAAGTGTCCTTGGGAAAACATGGAAATGCGAACAGCCATGTCGGACCTCGCGCGCCGATGTTCAAGGGGCTTAACCTTCACCCATCGGTGAAGGTATCGGGGACGGTGTGAAGCCGCGAGGAATTCGCCCGAGGTTTCGGTTGCATCCTGCCATCGGTATCGACACTGGTCGCGGCGACGGGCCGCTACGTCGAACAGGCGGTGACGCAGCGTTCGCGCGCGTTCAGGTCGCACGTGTTCTGGGCGGCCGCCAATTCCGGGAGAGAATGTTTGCGATTTCGTGTGCCGACCTGCGTGCTTGCCAGCGCATCCGCCCTGGCGATCGGCGTGACCTGCCCTGCTGCCGCGCAGGATACCGCAGCCGTGCCCGAAACGCCGGAGGCGGCGGCAGACGCGAACGACACGGTCCTGCCGACACCGGGCGGCACGGCAGGCGTGTTCGAGCCTGCCTATTTCACCCAGTTCGCCCCGCGCAACGCGCTCGACATGCTCCGCCGGGTTCCGGGCTTCACCATTTCGGACGACGACAATGGCCGCGGGCTGGGGCAGGCGAACCAGAACGTCATCGTGAATGGCGAACGGCTGGCCAGCAAGTCCGACAGCTTGCGCGACCAGCTGCGCCGCATCCCCGCCGACACCGTGCTGCGGATCGAGATCGTGGAGGGCAATTCGCTCGATATTCCGGGCCTCAACGGACAGGTCGCGAATATCCTGACGTCCAGCACCGGCACGTCGGGCCAGTTCAACTGGCGCACCGGCTTTCGCGCCTACAACACGCAGGCCCAGCTTTACGGCGGGGAAGTTTCCGTCACCGGCAGCAGCGGACGGCTCGACTACACCGTCGCGCTCAGCAACGACAACAACCGCTTCGGGGCGGATGGGCCGGTGGTCATCACCGATGCCTCGGGCGCGGTGATAGAAGTCCAGGACACGAAGTTTTCCGGCCGGTTCGACAACCCGAAGCTGGCGACGAACTTCAACTACGATTTCAGCGATAGCGTCACGGCGAACCTGAACCTTGCCTATGGCGAGGACTTCTTCACCCGCAGCGAACCGGAAATCGGCACGCCCCTGACCGGCCCCGTCCGCACACGCGATGCGCGGCGCGCGGAAGACGGCCCGGAATACGAGATCGGCGCCGACATCGAATTTCCCTTCGGCCCCGGACAGATTAAGCTGATCGGCCTGGAACGCTTCGAACGCGACAATTTCGAATCCCAGGTCGTGGACAGTTTCGACGACCTGTCGCGATCCCGCGGGTCCCGCTTCGTCCAGTCGAGCGGAGAGGGCGAACGGATCGGCCGCTTCGAATATGGCTGGTCCCTGTGGGATGCCGACTGGCAATTGTCGGGCGAGGCTGCCTTCAACCGGCTGAACCGTGTCGCCGGCCTGTTCGAACTGGCCCCTGATGGCGAATTCGTTGACCTGAACTTCGCGGGCGGCAATGGCGGGGTGACCGAAGACCGCTACGAAGCGATCCTGAGCTTCGGCAAGCAGCTGACCCCCGCCCTCGCCCTGCAACTGACCGGCGGGGCGGAATATTCGAAGATCGCGCAGACCGGGTCCGGAGCCAATGCGCGATCCTTCCAGCGGCCGAAGGGATCGGTCTCGCTGTCGTGGAAACCGCGCGAAGACCTCGACATCGCGGGCGAGATACGGCGCAGCGTCGGGCAATTGTCCTTCGGCGACTTCCTCGCCAGCGTATCGCTCGACGATGACAACGAACGGGGCGGCAACAACGAACTGGTCCCGAACCAGAGCTGGAATTTCGATCTCGAGGTGAACAAGGGCCTGGGCGCCTGGGGCTCTGCCAAGCTGGAACTCAGCCACGCGCAGTTCGAGGACTTCATCGACTTCTTCCCACTCGCCAATGGCGGGGAAGCGCGCGGCAATATCGGCGATGCGACGCGCACCCAGCTGGAAATGAACACGACGCTGCAATTCGATCCGCTGGGATGGAGCGGGGCGCGGCTGGAAATACAGGCGATCAAGCGCTGGATGAGCGTGACCGACCCGTTCACCGGCGAGGACCGCCCCTTTTCGGGCGACCTGATCGACCTCCTCGAAATGGACCTGCGGCACGATGTGCCGGGCACGGACTGGGCGTGGGGCGGCGGCATCTTCACGAACAACAACGCCCCCTATTCCCGCCGGTTCGAGACGGGACGCGAGAGCGAAGGACCGGTGTTCGCCAACCTGTTCGTGGAGCACAAGGACGTGTTCGGTCTGACCGTCAACGCGACCTATGCCAACGTGCTGAACGCCCGCAACAACTTCGTCCGCACCGTCTTCGACGGGCCGCGCCCCACCGCGCCCGTGCTTTTCCGCGAGGTCCAGGATCGACGGATCGGGCCGATCTTCCGCTTCGCCGTCAGCGGCAGTTTCTAGGCCTTGCAAGCCAAGGCGCCCGCCCGGTGCCCCGACGCCGCGAAACGGGGGAGCAAGTGGGCGGCTCGCACGTTATACCTCCTGCAATCTTGCGCTTTGGGGGGTAACCGGCGTTCATGGAACTCGATCCACGCATCTTGATGTTCGCGCTGTTCGGCATCGGCCTGATGGCTTCCGTCGGCCTGGAAAAATGGCTGTCGGACCGGTTCCTGTCGCTGCCGATCCTGTATGTCGGCATCGGCTGGGCTGTCTTTTCGCTCCCGCTCGGCCTGCCGGACATCAATCCGACCGACGACGCATTCGACGCGCAATCGCTGGAATACATCACCGAATTCATCGTGATCGTCTCCCTGATGGGCGCCGGGATCGCCATCGACCGGCCCGTCAGCTGGAAGAACTGGCGGCAGATATGGCCGCTGCTCGCCATTGCCATGCCGATTACCATCGCCGCCATTGCATGGCTGGGCTGGTGGTGGGTCGGCTTTGCGCCTGCCAGCGCAATCCTGCTGGGTGCGGCTCTCGCCCCGACAGACCCGGTGCTGGCGCGCAGCGTGCAGGTGGGTCCGCCCGGTGAGAACGAACGTCACGACGTGCGTTTTTCCTTGACGGTGGAGGCCGGACTGAACGACGGTCTCGCCTTCCCCTTTACCTATCTCGCCATTGCGGCGGTAGGGATGACGGCCATTGGCGGCTGGACGCTGGAATGGTTCGCCTTCGACTTCCTGTGGCGCACCTTCGCCGGGTGCGCGATGGGCTACATCGTCGGACGGGTCGGTGCCTGGTACGTGTTCGAACGCAAGGCCGACGAAGGTTACAAGGGCATGGACGAGGACGACAGCGTCGAGCGCGATGCCCTGCCGCTCAAATATTCGACCTCGGAAGGGCTGATCGTTCTCGGCACGCTGTTGCTGGCCTATGGTGCGGCCGAACTCGTCGAAGGATACGGTTTCCTCGCCGTGTTCATCGGCGCCGTAACCGCCCGGCAGAGCGAGAATGCCAGCCGTTATCACAAGATCAGCCACCACTTCATCGACCAGATCGAGAAGATCGTGCTGGTCGCCGTGCTGTTCGCTTTCGGCGGAATGCTCGCCAGCGGGGTGCTGGACGCACTGACCTGGCCGGCCGCGATCCTGGCACTTGTGCTGATCTTCGTGATCCGGCCGCTGGGCGGGCTGCTAGCCGAAAGCCTGAGCGGCCTTCCCCTGCCGGGAAAGCTGGCGGTCGCCTTCCTCGGCATTCGGGGAATGGGGTCGATCTATTACCTCGCCTACGGGCAGAACCACGCAGTGTTCACCGAATTGTCGCTGCTATGGGCAACGACATCCTTCGCCATCCTCGCCTCCATCGTGGTCCACGGCGTGCTGAGCGCGCCCTTCATCCGCATGGTGGAGGAACGCGGGGCGCACATCCACTTCGGCACCGACGGGACGATGGCCGCCTTCGAGGAGCGTCCGGCAGAGTCGAACGGACAGGCCGACAGGTCCTGAACGCAAGAAGGCCCGGCCTCGCTGATGCGGGGCCGGGCCTCCTGGTGTCTTGCCTGAAGCGGCGGCTTACTTGCTTGCCGGCTTATTGGCAGCAGGCTTCTTGGCGGGCGCCTTCTTCGCGGCGGGCTTTTTCGCCGGTGCCTTCTTGGCGGCAGGCTTCTTCGCCTCGTCCTTGTCGCCGGCGCCCTCTGCCTTCTTGGCCGTCGTCTTCTTGGCGGCAGCCTTTTTAGCCGGAGCCTTCTTCGCGGCGGGCTTCTTCGCCTTCGCTGCTTCTTCCTCGGCGTCGGCTTCGATCGCGGCTTCCAGTTCCTCGCGCGTCACTTCGCGGTCGGTGATTTCGGCCTTGTCGAACAGGAAGTCGACGACCTTGTCTTCATACAGCGGCGCGCGAAGCTGTGCTGCAGCCATCGGGTCCTGCTGGACGTACTGGAAGAAACGCTCGCGGTCTTCCTCGCGGTATTGCTGGGCAGCCTGCTGCATCAGCATGTTCATTTCCTGCCCCGAGACCTCGACGCCGTTCTTCTGGCCGATTTCCGACAGGAGCAGGCCGAGACGCACGCGGCGCTCGGCGATCTTGCGGTAATCGTCCTTCTCGGCCTCGATTTCCTTCAGCGCGGCTTCGGTATCTTCCTCGCCCTGCGCTTCCTGCTGGAGCTGGGCCCAGATCTGCTGGAATTCCGCGTCGACCATGCCTTCCGGCACGGCGAAATCGTGACCGGCGGCCAGCGTGTCGAGCAGCTGGCGCTTCATCTGGGTGCGGGTCAGGCCGGCGGTTTCCTGCTCCAGCTGGCCGCGGACCAATTCCTTCAGCTTGTCGAGGCTGTCGAGACCGAGCGATTTCGCGAAATCGTCGTCGATCTTGCCTTCCGCCTCGACCTTCACGGCCTGCACGGTGACATCGAATTCGGCTTCCTTGCCGGCCAGGTGCTGCGCCTGGTAATCTTCGGGGAAGGTCACGGTGATGGTCTTTTCCTCACCGGTCTTCACGCCCGTCAGCTGCTCTTCGAAGCCGGGGATGAACGTGCCCGAACCGATGACCAGCGGCGTGCCTTCAGCCTTGCCGCCTTCGAATTCGGTCCCGTCGACGCGGCCGACGAAATCGATGATCAGCTGGTCGCCGTCCTTCGCCTTGCGGGTCTTGGCAGCGTCCTTGTAGGTCTTGTTGCCTTCCGCGATGCGGCCCACGGTCTCGTCGACCGCTTCGTCGCTGACCGGGACCGTCAGGCGTTCCAGCGTCAGGCCGTCCGTATCGGGTGCCTCCACGTCGGGGAGCACTTCAAGCTCGACCGTGACTTCGGCGTCCTTGCCCTGTTCGTACCCTTCGCCCAGCGAAATTGCGGGCTGCATGGCCGGGCGCAGTTCCTTTTCCTTCATCAGCTCGTCGACGGAGCTGCGGATGGTGTCGTTGATGACCTGCGCGTGCAGCTGCTCGCCGTGCATCTTGCGCACCAGGTTGGCCGGGACCTTGCCGGGGCGGAAGCCGGGCATCTTGATCTGCGGAGCCACCTTCTTGATTTCCGCATCGATCTGCTTCTCGATGTCGGCGGCGGGGATGGTCAGCGCATAGGCGCGCTTGAGGCCCTCATTGGTGGTCTCGTTGATCTGCATGGGTCGTGCCTTTGAACCTTCAGGTAAATATCGATTCGATGCGGGTGGCGTCGCGACCGGGCCTGGGGCGGCGTAACTGGTGCGGGCGAAGGGACTCGAACCCCCACATCTTGCGATACTGGTACCTAAAACCAGCGCGTCTACCAATTCCGCCACGCCCGCATACCCGAACGAAGCCGCGCGCGAACCGACATGGTCCGCACGCGTGAACGAGCGCCTGTAGGCGGCAAGGGCTGAAAGGGCAAGCGCTTGCACGAATGCGCGCGCCCTCGCCTCGTCGCCGAACCGTCTCGTACCAGCCGTGGCGCGCGCGTCGCCGCGGAACGCTGCGACCCCGGACGGCGTTGCAAGGGGTGAAAGGACCACACCATGGGACAATACGACAAACCCCGCATCCCGCCATCCACGCCGCCGGTCATCGCGCCGGACGCGGATGACGAAGAAGCCGCGCATGCGCCTGTCGATGGAGACAGCGCGAAGAGCGGCAGCGTGGAATCGGCACACTCGCCGGTCGATGCGGATGCAGCCGAAAGCACGGGCGATCCGGGCGCCCGCAAACTTGCCGGTCGCAATGCCCTCAATGGCGGGGGCGAACAGACCCTTGACGAAACCGACCCCGATTATGAGCCGGATACCGGCCCGGAAAAGAAATAGAGGAATTCAGCATGGCAACCCAGCCCGATCCCGGTCCCGACACGATCGAACCCGTAGCCCCGCCCGAGCATACGCCGGATTCGCTGCCGGAAGCACCGCCCTCCCACCCGGGCGAAATCCAGCCGCCATCGCCCGATATCGCCGAGCCAGGCGTCCAGCCGCAGGAAACACCGCCTCCGGCACAATAGGAAAGCGGGAAAACGGGGTCGCCGCGTCACGCCGGGATTGTCACCGGGCGCCGGCGGCCTTATCCGCGCGGGCCATGAGCGAAGAAAACACCTCCCCCGACACCGGCCCCGAAACCGGTGCAGCCGGCAATGCCAGCGACACCCCGCCGATGACCCTTTCGGTGCACCCCCGCAGCAAGTTTTTCGACCAGGAAGCCCTGCAGCGCGGCGTCGCCATCCGCTTCAAGGGCAAGCAGCGCACCGATATCGAGGAATATTCGATACCCGAAGGCTGGGTCCGGGTGCAGGCAGGCAAGACCGTCGACCGGAAGGGCAATCCCCTGCTGCTGAAGCTGAAAGGCCCGGTCGAGGCATGGTATGAAGACCTGGGCGAAGACGCCCCGGTGGCCAAGGCCGACTGAGCGAGCACCGGCCCGCCGGTGGGCGGGCCTCAAGCCTGATTTCTAGTCGTAGCGCGCAAGGACCTGCGCGATGGGATCGCGTGCCTGCGCCCCGGTCCGCTGGCCCTGCGATTTCCGCTGGCTTTCCTGTTGCTGCGGCACAAGCGGTTTTGCCTGCCTGTAACCGCGCTGAGGCGGCAGCGGCTTCGCCTGGCGATAGCCAGCAGGCGAAGCACCGCCGCGAATCGCATCGAACGCGCTAGCAAACTGCCTGGAAGGCGCGCGCGTCACCGCGACATGGGTTGGCGGGGAAACGACGCGCGGGCGAGCAGCGGGTGCGCCGTCGCCGTAGATGAAGCCGTGAACCGGCCAGCGCGTCTTGCCCAGCGCCTGGAGCGGGGCATACCAGACACGCACTTCGCTCCAGTCATTGCCCGGCGACACGTCGATCGCCTTCACATCGCGTTCGATCTGTCCGCGGCGGCCGTTGATGGGCGACCAGTTCGCATGATCCAGAAGGACAGTGCGCGAATCGATGACTTTCGACACTGCAGCGACATGGCCCAGCTTCATCTTGCGATGCGGGCGGAACGCCATCACCGCGCCGACACGGGGCCGGTTGCCACGCTCGTACCGCGATGACGCCTGGCTCCACCAGGTATGGGCATCGCCGAATATCCGCACGCCGCTGACCTCGCGGGCATAAGGCACGCATTGGAGATAGGCGGGCAGTTCCCGGGCCTGCAATGCGCCTCCGCCTGCACCGGACGGCAGCGGGATCGCGGGCGCGCCGAGCAATGCGGCACCGATGGCGAGGGGTATGATCAGCTTCGACATGGGCGTACCAAATGCGCCGGTAACCTTCACACGCACCTTCGCGTTACGGTTAACGCGATTTTACGATTGGCGACCGATATGCCGCCAGCGCTTGCCAACGGCGTCCGGAGGGGCCACCTGCGGCAGCATAATGCGCCCGACAGTCATCATCATCGGCCGGCCCAATGTCGGCAAGTCCACTCTGTTCAACCGGCTTGTGGGCAAGAAGCTCGCCCTGGTCGACGACCAGCCCGGCGTCACGCGCGACCGGCGCATGGGCGATGCGGAACTGGCGGGGATGAAATTCACCGTCGTCGACACCGCCGGCTGGGAAGACGAGGACCGCGAGACCCTGCCCGGCCGTATGCGCGCGCAGACGGAGGTCAGCGTCGAAGGCGCGGACGCGGTGCTGTTCGTCATCGACGCGCGCGCCGGGCTGACCCCGCTGGACGAGGAAATCGGCCGCTGGCTGCGGACCGTGGACGTGCCGGTCGTGCTGGTCGCCAACAAGGCCGAAGGCAAGGCGGCCGAGGCGGGCATCCTGGAAAGCTATTCGCTCGGCCTCGGTGAACCGGCGGGCATTTCGGCCGAACACGGGGACGGCGTGGCCGACCTGTTCGAGGGGCTGTGGCCACTGATCGGGGAAAAGGCCGATGCCGAGGAAGAGGCAGCCAGCGCGGCCCGCATGGCGGACGATGGAGAGGATGACGAGGACGCTCCGCTCGGCCCGCTGAAACTGGCCATTGTCGGGCGGCCCAATGCCGGCAAGTCCACGCTGATCAACCGGATGCTGGGCGAAGATCGTCTGCTGACCGGGCCGGAGGCGGGCATCACCCGCGATTCCATCGCGATCGACTGGAAATGGACCGATCCCAAATCGGGCGAGGAACGCGACATCCGCCTGATCGACACGGCCGGCATGCGCAAGAAACGCAACGTGACGGAAAAGCTGGAGAAGCTGTCCGTCGCCGATGCCCGCCGCGCGGTCGATTTTGCCGAGGTCGTGGTGCTGCTGCTCGATGCGACGCAGGGGCTGGAGCACCAGGACCTGAAGATCGCCAGCTTGGTCCTGGAAGAAGGCCGCGCCCTGATGGTCGCGATCAACAAGTGGGATATTGCAGAGGATCCCAGCGCGCTGTTCAATGGCATCCGCGCCGCACTGAACGACGGGCTGGCGCAGGTACGCGGCCTGCCGGTGCTGGCTGTCAGCGCGAAGACCGGCAAGGGTATCGACCCGATGCTGACCGCCGCGTTCGAACTTCGCGAAAGCTGGTCGAAACGCGTGCCGACCTCCGCGCTCAACCGCTGGTTCGACGATGCGATGGAGGCGAACCCACCTCCCGCCCCGGGCGGTCGTCGGGTCAAGCTGCGCTATATCACGCAGGCGGGAACACGCCCGCCGCGCTTCGTCATTTTCGGCACGCGGCTGGAATCCCTGCCTACCAGCTATGAACGCTATCTTGTCAACGGCATCCGCGACAAGCTGGGCTTCGACGCGGTTCCGGTGCGCGTCGTGCTGAAAAGCCCGAAAAACCCCTACAACGCCAATCGCGGCGGGGGCGGCAATTACAGCACCGGGTCGAAGCGGGACTGACCACGCGGGATCAATCGGCCGATCACGGCCAAGCGGAACTGAGAATGCTCGAGATACTGGCCGAAATCGGTATTGCCGACGAAATCATCCAGCGCACGTCCAGCACGGCGCGCGTGCAGCAGATCGTGCAGCTAAGCCTTGCGCCGGCCTTCCTGCTGGCAGGCATCGGGGCCATCATGAACGTCATGACCAACCGGCTGATCTGGGTTGCCAACCGGATCGAGCGTATCACGCGGCTGGACGAAGAAGGCCGTGCCGGAACGTTGGTCAGGGACCTGCCTTCGCTCGAAAAACGGCGCAATTACGCGCAAGGTGCCGTGATGTTCAGCACGCTGGCGGCCCTTACCATCAGCGTGGTGATTGCCCTGCTGTTCATTTCCGCCTTCATCCGCCCGCAGATCGGGACGTTGACTGCCATTGCGTGGATCATCACCATGGCATTCCTGGTGATCGGCCTCGCCATGTTCGCGATCGAGACGCGCACGGCGGCGCATCGCAATCATGAGCGGTTGAAGGAAGCAAAGGCCCGTCGCCGCATGGACCGGGCAGAGGCCGAAGCCGAGGCCGCCGCAGAAGCCGCCTCGGCGCGCAAGACGGATTAGACGTTGTTGGCGCCCGGTGCGCCTGCGCCCGTGTGGCCCTCGCCTGCCGGGCTGCTCTGCAACTGGACGTAGTTCTGCAGGCCCATCCGTTCGATCATGTCGAACTGCGTCTCGAGGAAGTCGACATGCTCTTCCTCGCTGGCGAGGATGTTCTCGAACAGCTGGCCGGACACGAAGTCCTTCACGCTCTGGCAGTAATCGGCCGCCTCGCGCAGGAGCGGGATCGCCTCTTCCTCCATCGCCATGTCGGCGCGCAGGATTTCCTCCACCGTCTCGCCCACCTTCAGCTTGTGGATCGCTTGGAAGTTGGGAAGGCCGTTGAGGAAGAGAATCCGCTCCGCCAGCCAGTCGGCGTGCTTCATCTCGTCGATCGATTCGTGGCGTTCGTATTCGGCCAGCTTGTCCACGCCCCAATCGGCCAGGACACGGTAATGCAGCCAATACTGGTTGATGGCTGTCAGCTCATTGGTGAGAGCCTTGTTAAGATAGTCGATGACCTTGGAATCGCCCTTCATGGCGCTGCTCTCCAATATGGCGGAACGGGGGGTGCGTGCGCCGTATCATGGGCGCGCGCCATGGATTCTGGCAAGCCTGAAAATTCTAGAAAATGGCGGAAAACCGCCATTTGCGAATGGTTTTCAGTAGCGCCGGACCCGCTCAGGCCGCAGCCGGCTGCAGGCCCAGTTCGCGTTCCTCGAACAGAATGGCGTCGGCCTCATTCAGGCACGACCCGCAATTGGGACGCTTGCCCAGCGCGGCGTAGGCCGCTTCCGCATCACCATTCGTACGGCGCGCAACACGGCGCAACTCTGTCTCGCGGATGGCATTGCAAATGCAGACATACATTGGGGCGCGTCTCCTGCGATTGATTCGCAAGAGCATATTTATGCGACTACTTCGCAATAGCAAGCCCAGTGACGAAATTCGCCCCGGCTGTGTGTGCGCCTGTCCCTCAACGGCGGAGGGGAAACAGCTTCCCATAAGTCAGGCAGCGCCACAGCCATTCGAGCGGGCCGTATCGGAACCGCGCAAGCCACGGCGCCGACCAAGCAAGCATCGCCGCACAGCCGAGCAGGGCAACCCCGTACAGCTCCGTCCGCCCGAGCTCTCCGAACAGGCCGAGGCCCCAGCCGTGGAAGACCAGCATCATCACGGCCGATGTGCCGAGATAATTGGTGAAGGCAGCGCGGCCGGCGGCGCTGACCCGCGAACCGAGCCAGCCGGCCGCGTGCGGGGCCGCCAGAGAAAGCAGCGCGGCGAGCCCCAGGACCATGGGGAGCCGGGGCAGGAAGGAGAAGCCGACCATGGCCGCCTGCGTGCCGTAATAGGTGAAGCCGTTATCCCTGACCCACAGCGCAATCAGCAGCGAGACCGCTCCGCCGCCCAGCAGCCCGATCCAGCCCCACATTCGCTGACGCCCGGGTTCGAAGCCGCCGCTGAACAGCCCCATCCGGTACAGCGCCATGCCGACCAGCATCAGGGGAAGCGTCTCGAACAGCCAGATGAAGATGAAGAACCCAAGGTCCGCCGTGTGCGTCCCGACCATGTGCGCGACGTAATCTCCATAGTCGCCGCCCCGGATGAGCTCCGTCTGCACGGCGCCGTCGTCCAGGGCGATCTGCTTTCCTTCCTCCAGCGACGGCGCGACCATTTCCAGCGCGCCGCCTTCCTCGCCCATCGGGGTATCGGCGGCCAGTGTCAGCGGGGCCATCATCGCCCCGTACAGGACCGCACCGGCGACATAGCCGAGCAATCCCAGCACCAGTTGCTTGTGCGCCTCCATCCGCAGGAAAGCGAGCGCGACCAAACCGCAAACGGCGTAGGAAAACAGGATGTCGCCGCGCCAGATCAGGAAATAATGCAGCAGGCCGAACAGCATCAGCCAGAACAATCGCCGCGCCTGCAGGCCCCTGCCCTGCCCCCGCGCCCACGCCTTTTCCATGAACAGCATCATCCCGGCCCCGAACAGCAGGGTGAACAGACCACGCATCTTGCCATCGATCAGGACGAACTGGGCAACCCACATCCAGTCCTCCGCATCCGAGTGCGGGAAAGTGAAGGCATCGGGATACATGTAGGCGGCGAATGGCTGGCCGAAGGCGACGATATTCGCCCACAATATGCCCATCACCGCGATCCCGCGAATGAAGTCGAGGCTCGCAATGCGCTGGGTGTCGCCCGCGGCGATCGGCTGGGCCTGATCCGGCGGGGTCTGATCCGGCGGAGCATTGTCCGTCAAACCTACAAGCTGCGCATCTGTCGTCATGGTCACCCCCGCTCTGCCGACTGCTTTAGCAGTCCGGGGTGGGGAAGAAAGTCATTTGGCGGCGCAGGCCCCGCGCCCCGACCGCAGCGGTCCTACCGAGTGACGAGACAACTCTGCCCGCTGCGTTTCAATGCGTTGCATGCGCTCTGAGCGTCGCCGCGCGAGGCATAGCCGCCCGCCTGCAGCTTGGTCAGCCGCCCTGCATCCACGAGCAATTTCTCTCGCCCGAAAATCTCGCTGCGCGAGGAAAGCCGCGTCCACAGCCGCTCGGCATTGTTCCTGACGGAAAAGGCGCCGAGCTGCACCTTCCACGGACCGGTAGCTGCCGGGGCGGGTGCGGGGGCCGGTTGCGGTTCCGGTTTCGGCTCCGAACGCGGCGCGGGCGTGGCGGCAGCGATGGCCGCGGGCGCGGGCGCAGGGACCGGTGTCGCCGCTGCCGTGCCGGTCGCAGTGCGAACCGGAGGACCGCTGGCAGGCCTTGCGTAGTTCGCACCGGCCAGCGCCGGGCTTTGCGTCCCGGTCACGCGCTGGGCCTCTGCCACGGCAGCCTGCGCTGCGGCTACGGACGGCGCCACGCTGGCCGTCGGAATGGGCCGGGGTATGGCAGCCGCGCCGCCAGTGGCGCGTGCTGTTGGCATGGTCGCTGCCGCGCGGAGGGCTTGCGGGGCAGCGGCGGCCGGAGGCGGCGCAACGCTGTTCGCCGTGCCGCCGGCAAGGTCTGCTGCGGCAAGCTGGCTGGCGCGCCGCGCATCGGCATCCCGCTTTATCGTCGTGGCGACAGTCTGCGCCTGTTCGCGCTGCTCCAGCGGGATGAACTCGTCCATCTGCGTGATGGCAGGCGCGGCCTGCGGCAGGCCTGCGGAATTGGCAAGCGTGAGCAGCGCATAGGCGCGCACCCAGTCCTTCTCCACCAGGTCGCCGTTGAAATGGGCAATACCCAGGAGATACTGCGCACGCGGATCGCCGCGATCGGCGGCGGCGCTGACATAGGGCATTGCCTCCTGCCGGCGTCCGTCCTGGAACATCAGCAGGCCGAGATTGTCCGCCGCTTTCAGGTGGCCCTTATCGGCTGCCTTGGCGTAGAACACTTCCGCCTGCTTCTCGTTCGCCTCCACCCCGCGTCCGAGGCGGTAGGCCTGTGCAAGGTTGAACTGTGCGTCGGGGTCGCCCTTCGCCGCCGGGCCGCGCCATTCGGCCACCGCCGTGTCATAATCGCCCCTGCTCCATGCATCGACGCCGGTCTTCACGTCGGCAAGCGCCGGCGCGGCAACGGCCAGCGGCGTCATCGCGATACATGCCATCGCGGCAAGGCGGAAATGTGCTCTGGCAGCCATGATCGGCCCTTTTCTTCCCGGGATCCAGCAATCGAAGTAGCCTGACATAGTGAACAGCCCGTTAGCAAAGCATTTATGCCCCCGCGCCCGCACCGACCTTGTCCTTAACGGACCGTCATCGCTGCCCCCGGCACGCCAGTCTTAACCCAAAATTAGGGGTATCCTGCGATTTCCCTCCGCAGACCTCCGGCGACAGGCGCTGGGGACCGTTTTGGAATTTATCAGGGGGACCAGGCCTTGCGAGTACTGGCATTGGCATCGCAAAAAGGCGGATCGGGCAAGACCACCCTGTCCGGCCATCTGGCTGTTCAGGCACAGAGGGCCGGGGCCGGCCCGGTCGTATTGATCGACATCGATCCGCAGGGCTCGCTTGCCGACTGGTGGAACGAGCGGGAGGCGGAATATCCCGCTTTCGCCCAGACCACCGTGGCCCGCCTTGCAACCGACCTGCAGGCGCTGCGCCAGCAGGGGTTCAAGCTGGCCGTGATCGACACGCCGCCCGCCATCACCATGGCCATCCAGTCGGTCATCGGCGTGGCCGAACTGATCGTCGTACCCACCCGCCCCAGCCCGCACGACCTGCGCGCCGTCGGTGCAACGGTCGACCTGTGCGAACGCGCCGGGAAGCCGCTGGTGTTCTGCGTCAACGCGGCAACGCCCAAGGCGAAAATTACGTCCGAAGCCGCCGTCGCTCTCAGCCAGCACGGCACCGTCGCCCCGATCACATTGCACCACCGCACCGATTTCGCAGCCTCGATGATCGATGGCCGCACGGTCATGGAAGTCGATCCCAACAGCCGTTCCGCTGCCGAAGTGACCGCCCTGTGGGGGTACCTCGCCGACCGGCTGGAAAAGAATTTCCGCCGCACCGTGTTCGCCGCGCCGACCCAGGCCGCCGCGCAGCCCGGCACCTATCGTCCCGCAGGCGGTTTCGGCCGCCGCGTCGCGTCCTGATCGCCGCGGAGGGAAAAGGGACAGCCATGACAGAAACCAGCTTCGCCTCTCTCAGCCCCACGCTGCTGGCCCGCAAGGGCGGCGCGAAGCCGGCCATGCGTCCGCAGATCGCGCCGCTTCATGGAGAGAGACCTGCAGGGGCCGCTGCACTTGCCGCCAATCTGGAGGACCTGGGATGGAACGACATGGGCGAGCCCTATGACGACCGTTCGCAGGAAACCGGCGGCTTCGCCGGCCTGACCCCCGCGCCCGAGCCCGCCGAGGACGCGGGCGCAGCGCATACCGCCATCGCCAAGCCCTCGCCCGCCAAGGTGCAGCAGGAAGAACTGGCGAGCCGGATCTCCGCCGCTGCCGAACCTTCCGAGCACCACGGCGCAAAGGCATCGGATGATGCTGCCCCGAAGACCGAAGCACGCATCGCCTCGTCTTCGCAGCAGCGCCGTTCCGCCATTTCGCAAGGCAAACGGGCCGCCTTTACGCTGCGCCTCGATGCAGAGCGTCACCTCAAGCTGCGCCTTGCCAGCACCGTCAAGGGACGCAGCGCCCAGCAATTGGTGACCGAAGCGCTGGACCGCCTGCTGGGCGAAATGCCCGAAATCGATTCGATGGCCGCGCAAGTGGCCAACAAGTGAACGCCCGAAGAAGCACTGCCCGAAGGGGAATGACAATGATCCGCAAGCAAAGCTTTACCCGCCTGGCCCTCACGAGCGCGATTGCGACCGTGGCTCTTGCCGGGTGCACCTCTGCGGGCGGACAGCGCGCAGACCTCGCCGCCAGCGACGCCCGCACCGCCATCGCCTCGGGCGAGGCGCAGGCTGCCGTCGCCAGCGCCGAAAGCGCCGTCGCGCAGGAACCGCGCAACGCAACCTACCGCGCCGTTCTTGGCGCAGCCTATCTCGACGCCGGACGTTTCCAGTCGGCAGCCACCGGGTTCGAGGATGCGATTACCCTAGGCGACACCAGCCCGCGCACCGCGCTCGGCTATTCGCTCGCACTGATCGGCGCCGGTGACCAGAACGCTGCTCTCGGCGTGCTGGAGGACTGGCGCGACAGCATTCCCGCCGCCGATCGCGGCCTCGCGCTGGCACTGGCCGGCGATGCGGATCGCGGCGTCCATGTCCTTGCCAGCACCCTGCGTGCCGGAAACAACACCGCGAAGGTTCGCCAGAACCTCGCCTATGCCTATGCCCTGCAGGGCAATTGGCGGGCGGCCCGCGTCATGGCGGCAGAAGACGTGCCGGGCGACATGCTCGACGCACGTCTGTCCGAATGGGCCAAGACGTCCACCGGCGATGCCCACCGCGAACGCGTGGCAGCTCTGCTGAACGTGCCGGTCCGGCGCGATAGCGGGATGCCTGCCGCCCTCGCTCTGAACGTCGCTCCCGGTGCCGAGCAGCAGATGGCCGAAGCCGCCGCGATGGCCCCTGCCCTTGCCGAAGCGTTCGAGCCGAAGGCCGTGCCTGCGACTGCCGGCGCCTCGCGCGAATTGCCGCCACTGGCCGAAATTTCCGCGCCGCGCGGTGACACTACGCCTGCGCGCGCTGCTGCGCAGCCCGTTTCGCAAGCTGTCCCGCAGGTCGCAGCCGTCGTGCCGCCTGCAACCAAGCCGGAAAGTTTCGAGGACGCCTTCGCAGCGCCCGCTCCGCAAGGTGCCACTGTCGCGCAGATCGCTCGCAGTGCCATCGAATTCGTCACCAGCCCGGTCGTCCAGACCATGCCCGTCCGCAATGGCGCAAAGCCGGAACCGGTCCGCAAGGTTGCTGCGCAGGCGTCGATTGCAGGCGGCGACAGCCACCTGGTGCAACTCGGCAGCTTCAATTCCGAAGCGGGAGCGAAGCGCGCATGGGGCATCTACGCCCAGCGCTATTCCCAGCTGTCCGACCACCAGATGGTCATCACGAAAGCCCGCGTTCGCGGCAAGATCTATTACCGCGTATCGGCGGCCGGCTTCGACAATGCCGGTGCCCGCTCCATGTGCTCCAGCGTCAAGTCCAACGGACAGGGCTGCATCACCTGGGCCCGCAACGCCCCGCTGCCCGGCGCCATCGATACGGGCGTCCGCATGGCGAGCCGCTGATACCGGACACGATACCCTGCATCCTTACGCAAGGGGGTTCTATCGCCCCTCCCGGCCCACATGCCGGGAGGGGCTTTTTTGTCTATGGATGAGATGGGCGAAAAGGCTGCCTAGAGTCGGCTGAAATCGAGATGGGCCGGCGGCTTCTCCGACAGCTGCGTGCACACATGCTCGAACACCGAGATGTGAAGTGGCTCGACGAATTCCACGCCGTTGACCTGGTTGTCCCACCAGCGAACCACGGCCGGGATCGGGCCGAACGTGCCCAGCCTCAGGGTGATGGGCGTTCCGGCCTTCATGGTGCCGAAGCGGTCGTAGAAACGGCATCCGGTCTGTGAAAGGTCGGTAATCCAGACGTCCTTCGGAACACCGGAGCCACGGCGATACCGCCCTTGCAGACCGACTTTCTGCCGATCCTGCCGGCGTCGTCCGATATCCGGATTGTCGCCATCATCGCGGGGATCATCATGTCCGGTCATCATCGCGGTGTATCTGTTCCTGTAATCCCGAGAAGTAAACGACGTTGGTTAAGGCTTTAATCCCTTGTCGCCCGTCGCGATACCGCCTTTCCACGTAGCGATGGACCGGCCCTGCATCGGCTGGCCGTCGAACGGCGTGTTTCCTGCAGCCGCTTCCATCTTGCGGCTGTCGACGATCCATGGCTTGTCCGGATCGACGAGGGTGAGGTCGGCTTCCGCCCCTTCGCGCAGGACGCCGGCCTCGGCGCCGAGCAGGCGGGCCGGGGCACCGCAGAGAAGGTCCGCCATGCGCGGCAGGTCGATGATGCCGTCGCGTACCAGTGTCAGCGTCAGCGCGAGCAGGGTTTCGGCCCCCGCCATCCCGGCGGCAGCATCGGCATAGGGCAGGCGCTTGTCCTCCGCCCCGCGCGGATCGTGACCGCTGGAGATGACGTCGATCGTACCGTCGGCAATGGCGGCGCGCACGGCCTGCCGGTCGCTCTCGCTGCGCAAGGGAGGCGACAGGCGGGCAAAGGTCCTGAAACCTGCCGTCTCCAGGTCGGACAGCATGAAATGCGCCGGGGTGACACCGGCCGTCACGGCCACGCCCCGCGCCTTCGCTGCCCGGACCAGGTCGAGCGCGGCGGACGTCGTGATCTGCCGGAAATGAACCCGCGCACCGGCCAGTTCCGCCAGTGCGATGTCGCGCGCAACCGCAATCGCTTCCGCTTCGGCAGGCGCGCTCGGCAGGCCGAGGCGGGTCGCCATTTCGCCTGCCGTCGCCGCGGCGCTTCCGGCCAGGCTGGCATCTTCGGCATGGGCGACCACGACCATGTCCAGCATGGCGGCATATTGCAGCACGCGCAGCATGGTCGCGCTGTCGGCGATCCATTGCCGTCCGGTTGCGATGCCGCGCGCACCGGCCTCGCGCATCAGGCCGATTTCGGCCAGTTTTTCGCCCGAAAGACCGCTGGTTGCAGCGGCCAGGGGATGGACCCAGAGGTCGGGCTTACCGCTTTTGGAAATATAGCTGACCCGGCTCGGCAGATCGAGCGGCGGCGACTGGTCGGGCATCAGCGCGGCGCGGGTGATGCCTCCGAAATGAAAGGCAGGCTTGTCCACCGCGAAGACGCCGAAATCGACGAGGCCCGGCATCAGCGTGCGGCCCTGCGCGTCGTGAATCTCGTCGCCATCGGCCGGGGCCGCATCCCCGACCGCAGAGATCAGTCCCCCGGCACAGCGCACGGCCCCTTCGGCGATACCGGCCGGGGTCACTACCTGCGCATTGGTGATGGTAAGCGCGCGCACCTGCTTCATACCCATTGCCCCCGGCCCCGCTCGCCCGACCAACCCTCCACGCCGCGCGCGCGGCGCGTCAGGATGTCGAGGCATGCCATGCGGATCGCCACGCCCATTTCCACCTGCCGCGTGATGATCGACCGATCGAGCCGGTCGGCCACGTCGCTGTCGATTTCCACCCCCCGGTTCATCGGTCCGGGGTGCATGACCAGCGCGTCAGGCGCGGCGCGGTCCAGCCGGGCCTGCGTCAGCCCGTAAAGGTGGTGATACTCGCGTTCGGACGGGATGAACTGCCCGCTCATCCGTTCCGACTGGAGCCGCAGCATCATCACGACGTCGCTGCCGTCCAGTGCCGCGTCGAAATCATGGAACGCCGTTGCTCCCATCCGTTCGATGGCGGCGGGCATCAGCGCGGGCGGCGCACAGACCCGAACGCTGGCCCCCATGGCCTGCAGGCACAGAATGTTGGACCGGGCCACGCGGCTGTGCAGGATGTCGCCGCAGATCGTGACGGTCAGCCCGGTGAAATCCTCCGCCCCTTCGCCGCGTTCCTCCAGCGCATGGCGCAGGGCCAGCGCATCGAGCAGGGCCTGCGTCGGATGCTCATGGCTGCCGTCGCCGGCATTCAGGACCGGGCAGTCCACCTTGCTCGCAATCAGGTCCACCGCCCCGCTCGACCCGTGGCGGATGACGATGGCATCGGCCCGCATGGCATTCAGCGTGATCGCCGTGTCGATCAGCGTCTCGCCCTTCTTCGTGCTGGAAGTGGCGGCATGCATGTTGACGACGTCCGCCCCCAGCCGCTTGCCCGCGATTTCGAAACTCAGCAGCGTGCGCGTGCTGTTCTCGAAGAAGGCGTTGATGATGGTGAGACCGGCAAGCTCTCCCGAATGCTTGTCCGACTGACGGTTCAGTTCGACCCACTGCTCCGCCTCGTCCAGCAGATAGAGGATTTCGTGCCGTTCCAGCTGCGCGATCCCGGTCAGGTCGCGGTGCGGGAATGCGTGCGCGCCCGCCGGATAGCGGTCGCCGTGGGGGGAGGAGCCTGCCGATGTCATCAAAGCGATGCCACTAGTCGAGGGCTGTGGCCCGCTCAAGGGGAAAGCGGTGGCGCGCCCGCGCCTTCCGTCCTATCTTTGACGAAAGACGGGCGCACGGGTCGCTGCCGGCGCCGTCCAGCAAGGAAATCCAATGGCATTCGCAAAATCGGTGTGGCGGCTCCTCGTGGGGGTGAAGGACGCGCTGGTGCTCGTCCTCCTGCTGCTGTTCTTCTTCGCGCTTTACGGCGTGCTGACTGCCCGCCCCTCGCCCGCGCAGGTCACCGAAGGCGCGCTGCTCGTGGAACTGAACGGCTACGTGGTGGAGGAGAAGACTCCGGTCGATCCGTTCGATGCGTTGCTGTCGGGCACCGCCCCGGTCGGCGAATACGACGTGCAGGACCTGGTCCACGCGCTGGACACGGCGGCGACCGACGAGCGGATCAGTTCGGTCGTGCTCGACCTGTCCGGCTTCCTGGGCGGCGGGCAGGCTCACCTGCAGGATATCGGCGCAGCGCTGGACCGGGTGCGCGCCGCGGAAAAGCCGGTCCTGACCTATGCCGTCGCCTATGCAGATGACGGCATGATGCTGGCATCCCACGCATCGGAGGTCTGGCTCGATCCGCTGGGCGGCGCCTTCATCGCCGGGCCCGGCGGCGAGCGGCTGTATTACGCAGGCCTGCTCGAACAGTTGAACATCAATGCCCGCGTCTACCGCGTGGGCACGTACAAGTCCGCAGTGGAGCCCTATCTCGAAACCGGCATGTCGGAGCCTGCGCGGGAAAACTACACCGCCCTCTACGAGGCCTTGTGGGAAGAGTGGCAGGCCCATGTGAAGAAGGCGCGCCCCCGGACCGACATCGAACGCGTCACGGCCGATCCCGCCGCGTGGGTCGAGGCATCGTCCGGCGATCTGGCGACAGCGGCGCTACAGGCCGGTCTGGTCGACAAGCTCGGCAACAAGGTCGAATTCGGCCAGCGCGTCGCGGAAATTTCCGGCGAAGACCCGTATGGCGATGCGCCCGGCAGCTACGCCTATTCCGAACTCGATCCCTGGCTGGCCGACAATCCGCGCGATACGGGCGGCAGCGCCATCGGCGTGGTCACGATCGCGGGCGAGATCGTGGACGGGGAAGCCGGCCCCGGCACGGCCGGAGGCGACCGGATCGCCGCCCTGCTGGACGATGCGCTGGAAGACGACCTCGCCGGTCTCGTCGTGCGGGTGGATTCGCCGGGCGGGTCCGTCCTCGCCAGCGAACTGATCCGGGAGGCAATCCTGCGGCACAAGGCGCGCGATATTCCCGTCGCGGTCAGCATGGCGAATGTCGCCGCCAGCGGCGGCTACTGGGTCTCGACCCCCGCCGACCGCATCTTTGCAGAGCCGGAGACGATTACCGGCTCTATCGGTATCTTCGCCGTCATTCCCACCTTCGAGGACCTGGCGGCCGAATATGGCGTCAATTCGGACGGGGTGCGCACCACGCCGCTTTCCGGACAGCCAGACCTGATCGGCGGCTTCACGCCGGAGGTCGATTCGATCCTGCAAAGCTCCATCAGCGATGGCTACACCGATTTCATCCGGCTGGTCGCCACCTCGCGCAATTTGTCGGAAGAGCAGGCCGACCGCATCGGCCAGGGCCGCGTATGGGATGGCGGTACGGCGCGGCAGATCGGCCTCGTCGACCAGTATGGCGGCCTGCACGAAGCCGCCGAATGGGTCGCCGCGCAGGCTGGCGTTGTCGATGACGGCTGGCATCTCACATTCCTGGGCGACGGGGAGGCGACCTACGACACGCTCCTTCGCTCTCTCGTCATGCCGGACGCGGCGCGGGCCGTGCCGCAGGATGTCTTCGCGCTGATGGCAAACCGGCAGGCAGGCACGCTGGACCGGCTGGAGGCGGACGCCTCGCGCCTGCTGACGACGCGCGGAATGCAGGCCTATTGCCTCGAATGCCCCACCCCGCCCGCGCGTGGTACTTTGCTGGCGGCGGCCGGATCGCGCGCAGGTTTCTGGCAGAAACTGGCCGCCCTGCTCGACTAGGGCGCAAAGCCCCCTTGCCAATCTCGCGCCGCAATGCCATTGGCGCGCCCTTCGCCGCGTGCATCGGCACAGCGAGCGGGCGCGTAGCTCAGTGGTAGAGCACACCCTTCACACGGGTGGGGTCGCAAGTTCAATCCTTGCCGCGCCCACCATTTGCCGGTCCGGCCGGAGCGGCGCTTTTCTCCAAATCTGACCTCGACCGCGGGGCGCTTTCTTCTGCCGGAGTGCCGCTATCGGTGCGGTATTTCTCGAACCAGGCGAGGGTGTAGTCGGTCTTTGCATTCAGCAATGACGGGCGGGCTGCGATGCCGTGGCTGGTTCCCGGAATCCGGACCATGGCGCTGGGTATCCGGCGCAATTGCAAGGCCTGGTAGAATTGCTCCGTCTCCGAGATCGGCGTGCGGTAGTCGACTTCGCCGGTGATCAGCATGGTCGGCGTTTCCACGTTTCCGACCAGCGACAGCGGCGAACGCTCCCAGTAATGGTCGAGATGCTCCCACGGAGGGCCGGGAAACTGGTTGGCGATCTGGCCGATATAGCTGTCCGCCGTCAGCACCTTCGATACCCAGTTGATGACCGGCTTGGCCGCCACGGCCGCATTGAACCTGTTGGTCAGCCCTACACCATAGGCGGTCGCTATCCCGCCGGCAGAGCCGCCTGCGATGAACAGGTTCTGCGGGTCGGCGACGCCGTTGTCGATCGCCCAGTCCACGGCCGACATGTGGTCTGCAAAGTCGTCGGGGCTCGAATACTTGTATTTCAGCAGGTTCGCGAATTCGCTGCCGTAGCCGATGGAGCCGCGGTGATTGTCGTAGACGACGACGTAACCTTCCGCCGCCATGCGCTGCAATTCGGCGGAGAAGTGCGGACCGTAGGCGAGGTGCGGCCCGCCATGGATCTCCAGTATCAGCGGATAGGCCTGGCCTTCGACATAGCCCGGCGGCGTGATCATCCAGCCCTGCACCTCCAGCCCGTCGAGCGAGGAGGCGTAGGTAAACGATCGTACCTCGCCCAGATCGCGCTGTGCCAGCAGGTCCTCGTTGAGCGACGTCAGCCTGCGCGTGCGGCCGCCGCGATAGGAATAGAGGTCCGCCGGACGCTGCGCGCTGCCCTTCGTGTAGACCAGCGCCCCGCCGCGCCCGGCATCGTAGGTTCCGCTGACATAGGGCCGGCCGACCGTGGTGCCGCCAATGCCTTCGACCAAGGTCGAGCGCCTGCCATCGGTGCGGACCGTGCCGACATTGTTCTCGCCCCGGTTCTGGTAGGTGAAGGCGATTTCCCGGTTGCCGAGCCATTGCACGTCCCCTGCGCGGCGGTCGAGATCGGGGGTCAGGTTGCGCGCGTTCCCGCCGCTACGATCCATCAGGTAGACATCGGTCGGCAGGAAAGGCTCAGGCTCGTTCCCGGTCCTGAGATAGGCGACCAGGCCCCCGTCCGGCGAGACGGCGGGGCTTTCCTCCACCCCTGCCTCCGCCGTCAGTTGCCGCAGCGCGCCCGTCGCCACATCGACCGAAAAAATGTCCGCTTCGCGCGATTGCAGTTCCCAACCGGCATTGCGGTTCGCCGAAAAGAGAATCTCGCGCCCGTCCGGGGTGAAGGACAGCTGGCCGCCATGGTTGAAATCGCCGCTGGTCAATTGCCGCGCCGTGCCTCCGTCCGCAGGAATGACGAACACGTGGTCGTAGGCGAGTTCGAGGAACCCCTCCCCGTTGGAGCGGTAGCGGGCACGGTCGATGACCTTGGGCGGCTCTGCCCAGCTTGCGCCCTCGGGTTTCTTCGGTGCGCGCACCAGCGCCTCGCTTTCGCCCTTCACCGCCATGGTGAAGGCAATAGCAGAACCATCGGGCGACCACGCAAGATTGACAGGGCCTTCCTCGAACGTCCCCAGAAGAGCGTCCCTGCCGCTATCCAGGTAATGCACGTAAAGGCCCGTGCGACCGGATGCGGACTTCAGATAGGCAATGCGTTCCCCATCGGGCGCCCATCGGGGCAAGCGATAGGAACCGCCATCGGCAAGCAGCGGCTCGTGCGAGGTGCCGGCAAGATCGACGATCCAGACCTGCGACACGGTGCGGTCGGTCATGATATCGTTGGACCGGCGCACATACAGCGCGCGGTCGCCGTCGGGTGAGATTTCCGGCTCGTCGGCCCATTCCAGTTCGAACACGTCCTCTGCCGTGAACAGGCGCGGGGCCTCTTGCGCGCAGACCGGCGCAGCCATCGCGGCGGCGAGACAGGCAGCCGATGCTGCGGCGGCGAAATACTGTTTCATAATCATCCCTAGACCCGAATGTCCTATTCTCTCTCGAAACGAGGGTGCGGCATGACTGCCGCCATGGCAACAGGACCGTGCGGGGCTTCGGGGGGATCGAGAGATTCCTCGGCTGCCGGGGAAAGGCGGGCGAGGTCCGCTGCTGTGTCGATGTCGGCCAGCATCCTGCCGGGTCCGCCATCTGTCGGCGCAATGGCCTGCGCCCCCGGCAGGTCGAGCGATGCCGCGCCCTTGTCGCCGGTAATGGACATGAGTGCGCCATATGTTTCAGGCGGAAATGCCGCCGGGCAGCCACGACGCCCGTCCGGATAGCGTGTGAACACCGTGCCCTTACCTTCGGCCAAGCGGGTAAGGTGCGCCGCCGTGACGAAGGGCATGTCGCCCAGCGCGATCACAATGCGGCTACATTTGCGCAAGGCATCGACTCCGGCGCGAATAGACGTCGACTGCCCCTCTTCCGCGCGAGTGTTCACGACGACCTGCCAGCCTTTGGGTGGGTCAAGGGCGCTGTCCTCTCGCACCACCAGCACCTTGCGCGCGATGCCGGATTCGCCGCACGCTTCCATCGCCCATGAAAGGAGCGGCCGGCCGGCGAGCGAAGCGCTCATCTTGTTGCCTCCGAACCGGCTGGCCTTGCCTGCGGCAAGCAGGATCAGGCCGACCCCGCCCTCATGCGCCATCGCGCATCCGGTCTTTCAGCCCCTCGTATTCTCCGACGATTTCCGACAGCACGGAAAGGGCGAGCGCTTCGGGCGTCTTGCATGACGGGATAAGGCCAACGGGGCTTCGCAGGCGAGCGATGCTGCCTTCATCGACTCCGCGCGCCAGCAGATCGACTGTGCGGCCGATACGCGCATTCTCGCCGCCTTGTGCGCCGATATAGAATGCGCTTCCCTCCAGCGCTTCCTCGATCAGGGCGAGTTCCCATTCATGGTCGTGGAACAGGAACACCGCCGCAGTCCATGGATCGGCCGGCGGAAGGCCCGAAGCCCTGCCGAGCATCAGGTCGTCGGGGGTAAAGGTCTCGATCCCGATACTCATGGCATCGGACAGACGGGCGAGCATCTCCAGCTCGGCTCCCTCGCCGAACGCGCGGATTGCCAGGCCGGGAAGGTAGCGTCGTTCGCTGAGCGGCGAGACCTGCGGAAGGGGAAGCGTGGCACTCCGCCGCTCTTCCAGATCGCGCATCGACCTGCGGCAGGCCCCGCGATCCGGTGACGGGTCCAGCACGATGTCCAGGCCGCCGCCGCACGGCAGCCGGAAATCGATGAAGTCCGAGCCGCGCCCGTAACGGCGCAGCACCGGCTCGCGCAGTTCGAGTATGTCGGCGGCGAGTTGCCGGTCGAGACACCTGTCGGCCAGGCTGCCTGCCGTCCGCCCGTCGGGATAGACGGCCAATTGCGCCCCCGCCCGGCGGGAGAAGCTGCCATCGATCCCGGCTACGGTGCAAAGGGCGACGCCTTCCTCACACGCCGCTGCCAACGCTGCGTGGTCACTGTCGGCGTGTGTGTCGGCGACACGCGGCCGTTGTGCAGCTAGCGTGCTCATTTCTGCATGGCAGCGAGGACGCGGTCGGGTGTCATCGGGTATTGGTACAACCGAACCCCGGCAGCATTATAGACCGCGTTGGCAATCGCCGCCGCGCCGCCGCACATGCCCAGCTCGCCGATACCCTTCGCCTGTATCGGGCTGGCGACCGGATCGCGTTCCTCGACCATGACGACTTCGACATCGGGAATGTCGCGGTGCACGGGCACGTGATATTCGGCAAGATCGCAGTTGACCAGATGCCCGTCTATGGGATCGAAATGCAGCGCTTCGGTCAGCGCCACCCCGATGCTCCACGTGATACCGCCAAGGCATTGCGAGCGCGCAGTCTTGGCATTCAGCACCCGCCCAAAGCCGAAAGCGCCCAGCATCCGGTCGACGCGGGTTTCCCCGGTGAAACGGTTGACCCGCACCTGAGCGAAGAATGCACCGAAGCCCGAAGCCGTGTAGTCGTCCGCGATGTCGCCGGGTTCGTAGTGGCCTTCCTCGGACAGGTCCGCGCCATGCAGCAATGCGACAAGGTCCTCCCCGCCTTCGATGGATCCGTTCGAAAGATGCAATTCGTCCGCCGATTTGCCGGCCTTTTCCGCAATGGCGTCGCGCAGGCCCCGGCAGGCGAGATAGACCGCCGATCCAGCCGACGCGGCCCCCCAGCTACCACCTGAGCCCGGCCCGCGAGGGTGCGCGGTATCGCCAAGGTCGACCAGCACCTTGTCCACCGGCAGGCCCAGCATCTCCCCGGCAATCTGCGCCAGGATGGTATAAGTCCCGGTGCCGATATCGGTCATGTCGGTCTCGACGATCGCGGTCCCGTCCGCCTTCAGCGTAACACGGGCCTTCGCCTCCCCGACGTTGTGGACCCGGGCGGCGCTGGCCATGCCGGTGCCGACCCACCATTCGCCTTCGCGCGTGTGGCGCGGGCTGCGGGCGCCGCTGTCCCAGCCGAAAGCCTCGGCGCCCTGCCGAAGGCATTCGGCCAGCTTGTGAGAGGAGAACGGCAGGCCCTGCTCGGGATCCTTCTCCGGAATGTTGCGCAGGCGGAATTCCACCGGGTCGAGCCCGGCTTTCTCCGCCATTTCGTCCATCGCCGCTTCGAGCGCCGGCATCCCGACCGCCTCACCGGGTGCGCGCACGGACCCTGCGGTCATGCGGTGAATGCGCGCAAGTTTCAGCTTCAGCGCGCGGTTCGGTGCGCCATAGAGGAAATGTGAGGATTGCAGGACCGGTTCGGCAAATTCCTCGCCGGGCAGGTTCGACACCAGCGCGTCATGGCCGAACGCCGTCAATTTGCCGTCGCTGCCACTGGCAAGCCGCAGGCGCTGCTTGGTTTCGGACCGCCGCATGACGGTCTGGAACACCTGCTGGCGGCTCATTACGACTCGCACCGGACGGCCAAGCTGCATCGCGGCGAGCGAAGCCGCGACCGTTTCCTCGCTGACGCCCAGCTTCGATCCGAAGCCGCCGCCGACAAAGCGCGAGAGGATACGAACCCTGTCTTCTTCCAGCCCCACCGCGTCGGCGAGTTCGGAGATGTTGTAGTTCAGCATCTGGAGCGAGGCGTGAACCGTCAGGTTTTCCCCGTCCCATTGCGCGATCGCGGCGTGCGGCTCCATCGCGGCGCTCGCATGGCCTTCGGTCTCGATCGTTACGTCGATGCTATTTTCGGCGGCGGACATGGCAGCGGCGAAATCGCCCTGGTCGATGGTATCGCCGTCCTGTTCTTCCGGCTCGACTGCTCCGGGGTCGAGCGCGGCGCCTTCCTTTGTGTTGTATTCGATCTCCAGATGTTTCGCGGCATCGCGGGCCTGTTCGAACGTCTCGGCCACGACGAGCGCGACCGGCTGCCCCCAGTAGCAGACCGTGCCGGGTTCCTGCTTGGGCGCTTCGTTGGCGGTGCCCTGGGCAGCGCGGGTTGTCATCCGCTCGTCCTCGATCACCGCAATGACGCCCGGCTTGTCCATGATGCCCGGCGCATTGATCGATTTCACTGTCCCGCGCGTAATGGTGGAAGTGACGATCACCCCTTCGGCAAGGTTCTCCACCGGGTATTCGGCAGCATAGGGGGCCGTGCCCGTGACCTTGGCCAGCCCTTCGACACGGGGCAACGGTTTGCCGATGATGCCCTGATTCATCCCGTCGAGGCGGTTTGCGCTGTCGGGCTCGTCCTGTTTGAGATGCGTGGTCATAGTTCGGTCTCCGTCGCCTCTGCCAGAACCGCCTTCAGCGTGCTCCGGGTCAGCGGGATCTTGAAATCGTTCTCGCCATATCCCTGCGCGTCTTCGAGCAGCAGGTCGGCAGCCTTGTCGAACAGCGCTTCGGACGGCTCTTTCCCGATAAGCAGCCCCGGCAGGCGGGCATCGTGCCACGGCTTGTGCGCAAGGCCGCCAAAGGCGAGGTCGGCGCGGGTGAACCGCCCGTCCTCCAGCGCCACGATCGCAGCAATCGAGACGAGCGCGAACGCATAGGACGACCGCTCCCGCACCTTCCGGTAAAGCTGCTTGCCCGGGACAGGCGCCGGCAGGATCACGCCGGTGATGATCTCGCCATCCTCCAGCACATTGTCCTTCCAGGGTGTATCGCCGGGCAGGCGGTGAAAGTCGCGGACCGGGACCGAGCGGCTATCCCCGCCCTCGCCTGCGATCTCGACCGTCGCATCCAGCGCGGACATCGCCACGGCCATGTCGCCGGGATAGGTCGCGATGCATTCCCGGCTCGTACCCAGCACGGCGTGAAGCCGCGCAATGCCCGGGATGGCCCCGCACCCGCTACCCGGTTCGCGCTTGTTGCAGGGCTGGTCGATATTCGTGAAGTAGAAGCAGCGGGTCCGCTGGCACAGGTTTCCGCCCGTGGTCGCCTTGTTCCGCAATTGCTGGGTCGCCCCGGCAAGGATGGCACGCGAGAGGACGGGATAGTCGGCCCGTACCCGCGCATGGTTTGCCGTAGCCGTATTGGTCGCCAGCGCTCCGATACGCAGGCCGCCATCGTCCATGTCCTCGATGGAGGTCATGCCCAGCCGGCCGATATCGACCAGCCGCGATGGTGCTTCCACCTGCAGCTTCATCAGGTCGAGAAGATTGGTCCCGCCGGCAATCGCCATGCTGTCCCCGGATGCGGTGAGCTGCGAACCGTGCTTGAGGCTGTCGGGGCGCTGGTAATCGAAAGGCCTCATGCCGCGCCCTCCTTCGCCGACGTGCCGGCCGCCGTTTCGCGAATGGCAGCAACGATATTCGCATAGGCCCCGCAGCGGCACAGATTGCCACTCATCCGCTCGCGGATTTCCTCGTCCGTCGCATCGACCGAGCCTTCGAGGTCGCCCGTCGCATCGCTTGGCCAGCCATTGGCGATCTCCTCCAGCATCGCCGTCGCGGCGCATATCTGGCCGGGCGTGCAATAGCCGCACTGGTACCCGTCATGTTCGACGAAGGCTTTCTGCAAGGCAGAGGGGTCGTCCGGCGTGCCCAGTCCCTCGATCGTGGTCACCTCGTCGCCGTCATGCATTGCTGCCAGCGTCAGGCAACTGTTGATCCGCATCCCGTTGACGATGACTGTGCACGCGCCGCACTGGCCATGATCGCAGCCCTTCTTCGTGCCTGTCAGGTGCAAATCGTGCCGCAGGAAGTCCAACAGCGTCGTCCGGGGGTCGCCTGGCAGGGGATGGGCTGTGCCATTGATACTGACGGTCACGAAAATCTCCTTCGTGAACCTAACCTGCAAGCGAGCCGATGGGTCCGGCGCGAAGCAAACCTTTTCGCCGCACCGCCCACAAACCCGTCATCCGGCGGATCACATACGAATGCAGATGGACGCTGGCCGAATTTGGAATACCATTCCCGATACAAGACAAATCATGGCGGCAGTCCCGACCGCCCGAGGGGGAAGATCATGGCACTGGCACCCGATTTCGCGGCAAACAGCGATTCCGATCCGGCAGGCAGAGGCGACACGCACATCAACGCGCCGGGCCTGCAATATTTCGTCTTCGGCCTCTTCTTCATCTTCGGCGGGATTACCTCGCTCAACGATGTCATCATCCCGAAGCTGAAAGAGCTTTTCACGCTCAATTACACGCAGGCCATGCTGGTCCAGTTCTGTTTCTTTGCAGCCTATCTCATTATCGGGATACCGGGCGCGAAGCTGGTCAAGAAGATCGGATACATGCGCGGCGCGGTGGCGGGCCTGCTGACCATGATGGTTGGCTGCCTGCTGTTCATCCCGGCCAGCCAGACGGCGACCTACGCCATCTTCCTGTTCGCCCTGTTCGTGCTGGCGAGCGGCGTCGTCATCGTGCAGGTCGTGGCCAATCCGCTGATCAGCCTGCTGGGCCCGCAAAAGACCGCGCATAGCCGCCTGACCTTCGCGCAGGCGTTCAATTCGCTGGGCACGACCGTCTTTCCGATCATCGGCGCGGCCGTCATCCTGGGCAGTCTGGCCAATGTGTCCGCAGACCAGCTGTCCGGGGCGCAGCTGCAGGCCTATCGCCAGGCGGGAAGCGAGGCGATCTGGCAGGGCTATCTCGGCGTTGCCGTCCTTATCGCGCTGGTCGCGGCCGCAGTATGGATGTTCCGCAACCGGCTGCAGGGCGAGAAGCACGGGGCATCGTCCGGACTGGCCGGGCTGGACCTGCTGAAGCGCGGACGCTTCGGATACGGCGCGCTGTGCATCTTCCTTTATGTCGGGGCCGAGGTTTCGATCGGGTCGATCATCATCAACTATCTTGCGCTGGAACGGGTGCTGGGCCAGCCGGAAAGCGTCATCGGGTGGATGATCGGATTGTATTGGGGCGGCGCGATGGTCGGGCGTTTCATCGGCTCTGCATTCCTGCGGATATTCTCGCCCGGCAAGATCCTCGCGTTCAATGCGGCCGGCGCAATTGCCCTCATCGCGATCAGTTCGCTCACCAACGGCACGGTGGCGGCCTATTCCCTGCTGGCGGTCGGCCT
This sequence comes from Altererythrobacter sp. MTPC7, assembly GCF_042851395.1. Taxonomy (NCBI): domain Bacteria; kingdom Pseudomonadati; phylum Pseudomonadota; class Alphaproteobacteria; order Sphingomonadales; family Erythrobacteraceae; genus Altererythrobacter; species Altererythrobacter sp. MTPC7. The sequence continues at coordinate 47,798 of NZ_BTGS01000007.1, forward strand.
GATGAATTCGATCATGTTCCCGACGATCTTTTCGCTCGCCTGCGAGAAGCTGGGACCGCGCGCGGCGGACGGATCAGGCATCATCAATGTCGCAATCTTCGGCGGCGCGGTCGTGCCGCTGCTTTACGGGATTATCGCAGATGTCAGCGGCAGCCTGACCTTCGCCCTGGTCCTGCCCATCGCCTGCTATCTGGTCATCGGGGGTTTCGGCATTTTCGCCCGGCGCCCGGCCTGAGCCAAGCTCGCATTAAAAAGCCCGCCTTCCACATTGGAAGACGGGCTTTTTGCGTTGATACTGCCTACTTGATCAGACAGCGGCCTTCGGAAAATCGCCGTTCGCCGTGTCGACCTTCTTGGTGGGCGAGGTGCGCTCTCCGTTGTCGAGGACCTTCTTCATGATGTAGCCGCCGGCAGCCATCGCGGCCATTGCCGGCAGGCTGATGCGGCGCAGCACCATGGGCGCGATCACGCCAAGCGCTGCACCGGCGGGGCCGCCGATCGCGCTGGTTTTCTTGGCAGCCTGGCCGCCCACATATGCTCCGATAATCTTGCCGATCATTGTCGTATCTCCTTTGCCCTATCAACGACTTCGTCCTGATCGGGTTCCGGATAGGGCCCGCCGCGCACGGCGATTTTCTTCCGCTTCCGTGCTGAAACTGCGCGGCATATCGGTCCATTCGCCGCGTGCGTGGACGACGATGTCGCCTTCGGCCACGTCGTTGGCCGCATAGACGTCCCAATTGCGATGGATCATGTCGGGCGGTCCGAAGACGCGCACCGCATTCCAGTACCGGTCGTCCCTGAACCCCACGAAATGCACCAGCCGCGCCGGGCCCGGACGGGGCCGCGGACGCTCCGGAGCGCCCTCAGCGAACCCGTGCGGCACGCCTGTCATTGCCCGCACCGAAGGCGTTCTCCATCGGGACATCGAACGCCTCGATATAGGATCGCATGCGCTCCAGTACCTCGTCCGGCGTCAGCCCGAACATTTCGAGGCTGTAGCGGTGGGGTCTGCGCTTGAGCGCCTTGGCCCGTTCGACATAGTCTTCCATCGCCGGCACGGACGGTTCGATGTCGAGGTCGAGGAAGCGGTAGATCCGGTCCATGGTGCCGCGCCAGTCGCGGTCCATCTCGTCATACTGGACGTCGATCATCCGCTCTGCGGGAATGGATTTTCGCGCTTCCATCATCCGTTCGACCTGCAGATGGGTCTTGCGCAGCCATTCCCGGCCGATGGCACCTGGCTCGACATCGTCGGAATAGATGATGGTCTGGTTCCAGGCCAGGCTGGCGGCACTGCCCGTAACCTGCCGCGGGTCGCGGTGGGTGAAGATCAGCCGCGCATCGGGGAAGACGTTCAGCAGGGCGGGCAGGTCCAGCATGTGCTGCGGGGTCTTGAGGATCCATGGGCGGATGCTGCTGACCTGCTGGCTCCACCCGATCAGGCGGAGCTGGTCGGCCAGGTAGGCGTAGGCGGGCGTCGCATCCACGCTTTCGCACCATCGGCCATAGCTTGGCACCTGCCACTGCGCCTCGTGCTTCATGCCGTACATGCTGGCGACCAGCAGGCCGAGCTCTTCCTCGGGCTCCATCGGGCCAGTCGGATGGATCGACAGCGTGCGCGGATTGGCCAGCCGCGCGACCCGCATGATGCGCTTGGCAAGAAGGGGGCGGAAATCTTCGGCGCGCCCTTCCAGCACATCCTCGAAATCGCGGCGCGGCACGTGGCTGATCGTCTCGAAACTGCGCATGTGGCTGAAACGGTGGTCGCTGGCCAGCAGGCGGTGCAGCCGGGTCGTACCGGACCGCATGGGGCCGACGATCACCACCGGACTGCGCATCGGGCGTTCCAGGATTTCGGGATGCCGCTTGTACCAGTATTCGCTCAGCAGGCGGTGGAACAGGACCTGCCGGAATTGCAGCATGGCGGAAAAATCACCGGCGGCATTCAGCTTCGCCTCGCCCTCGATCGCCTCCAGCAGCTTCGCCAGCGGTTTTTCGAACCACGGGTCGCCGAAATCGTCCAGGCCGCCCGCCTGCTCGATCGCCTGCGCCTTCAGATGCTCTGCATCCAGCCGGGCAGGCGCGACTGCGCCCATCTTGCGGCCAAGGCGCACACCCTTATCCACGATGTCGATGAACGGGGTCCGGCGGGGCGGTACTGTAGGATTTGTTGCCAAGTATTCGTCCCTGCCTGAGCCAAGGCGCATTGCCATAGCCATAGAGGGCCAGCGTTCAAGGGCAGGCTATGTTCCTGCCAACAGGGCTTTACGCCGCACTTTTCATTTCACCGCTTGCGCGCCATAGCTTCGCGCCATGCATGATATACGCCTGATCCGTGACGATCCCGCCGCTTTCGACGCCGCCCTTGCCCGCCGGGGCCTGGAACCGCAATCCGCCCACCTGGTCGAACTGGACGAGAAGCGCCGCGCGCTGACCACGAAGGTGCAGGAAGGCCAGGCCCGCCGGAACGAAGCATCCAAGGCCATCGGTCAGGCGATGGGACAAGGCGATACGGAAAAGGCCGAAAGCCTGAAGGCCGAAGTCGCGCGGTTGAAACAGGACATGCCCGCGCTGGAGGAAGAGGCAAAGGTGCTGGACGCTGAGCTTCGCGATGCGCTGGCCCGCATTCCGAACCTGCCTGCAGACGATGTGCCGCAGGGCAAGGACGAGGCGGACAATGTCGAGCTGTCGACATGGGGCGATAAACCGCAATTCGACTTCGAGCCGAAGGAACACGCCGATTTCGCGCCCGCGCTGGGCATGGACTTCGAAACCGGTGCGAATATCTCCGGCGCGCGCTTTACCTTCCTGCGCGGCGACATGGCGCGGCTGCACCGGGCGCTGGGCCAGTTCATGCTGGACCGCCAGACGCGCGAAAACGGCTACACCGAATGCAACCCGCCCGTACTGGTCCGCGACGAGGCGATGTACGGCACCGACAAACTGCCGAAGTTTGCCGAGGACAGCTTTCGCACGACCGACGATCGCTGGCTCATCCCCACATCCGAAGTCAGTCTGACCAGTTCGGTCATGGGCGAAATCCTGGGCGAAGATGCCCTGCCCCAGCGGCTTACCGCGCTGACCCTGTGCTTCCGCTCCGAAGCCGGCAGCGCAGGGCGCGATACGCGGGGGTTCATCCGCCAGCACCAGTTCGAGAAGTGCGAGCTCGTCTCCATCGTGAAGCCGGAGGACAGCGAGGCCGAGCACGAGCGGATGACCGAGGCGGCCGAAGGTATCCTGCAAGCGCTCGGCCTGCCCTATCGCAAGATGCTGCTATGCACTGGCGACATGGGCTTCGGCGCGCGCAAGACCTATGATCTGGAGGTCTGGCTGCCGGGACAGGATGCCTACCGCGAGATCAGTTCCTGCTCCAATACAGGCGATTTCCAGGCGCGGCGGATGAATGCGCGCTACCGGCCTGAAGGCTCCAAGAAGACCGAATTCGTCCACACGCTCAACGGCTCCGGCCTCGCGGTCGGGCGCACGCTGGTCGCCGTGCTGGAGAACTACCAGCAGGCCGATGGCAGCGTCGCTGTCCCCGAAGTGCTGGCCCCCTATATGGGCGGTGTCACGAAGCTGGAGCCGCGCGCATGAAGATCCTGCTGACCAATGACGACGGCATACGCGCGCCGGGGCTGGAGGTGCTGGAGGCCATAGCGCGCGAATTTTCCGACGACATCTGGATCTGCGCCCCGGACGAGGAACAGTCCGGCATGGGCCATGCCCTCACCCTCACCCGCCCGGTTCGCCTGCGCCAGCACGGGGAAAAGCGTTTTTCCGTCACCGGCACCCCGACCGACAGCGTGACGATGGGGATGCGCAAGGTGATGGACGGCCCGCCGGACCTGATCCTGTCGGGCGTCAATCGCGGTGCCAATCTGGGGGACGACGTCACCTATTCGGGCACGGTATCTGCCGCGATCGAGGGCGCGCTGGCCGGAATCCGATCGATCGCGCTGAGCCAGGTGACCAGCCGGGAAGGCGCTGCCGACAGCGACACTTTCGATGCCGCGCGCAAATGGGGCGCGAAGGTCGTGGCCCCGCTGCTGGAGACGCCGCTTCCCACGCGCACGCTGATCAATGTGAACTTTCCGCCCCTGCCCGGAGCCGAGGTGAAGGGAATTCGCGCCGTACGGCAGGGTTTTCACGACTACTCGCGCGGAACGGTCGTCGAAGGGCGTGACCCGCGCGGCTTCACCTATTACTGGTTCGGATTGCAGGCGATCGAGCACACGCTGGATCACGGCACCGACCTTGAAGCCATCGACGAGGGGTATATCGCAGTGACGCCTTTGCAACTGGACCTGACCCATCACGCCTCGCTCGGCGATCTGGGGGAGCGTTTCTCGTGATGCTGCGGCCCCTGCTCGCCGCCGCTGCCGCAACCGCGCTGCTGGCAGGCACTGCCGCCGCCAATCCGCGGACCGAAACCGTCCACACGGTCGAGGAAGGCGAAACGCTGGGCGGCATCGCCAACCGCGCCGGGGTTTCAGCATCGGTCATCGCTGCAGCGAACGGGCTCGTCGAACCCTACGACGTGCAGAAGGGGCAGAAACTCGCCATCCCCCGCCAGCGTATCTACACCGTGAAGGCCGGCGATACGCTGGGCGGCATTGCCAACCGGACGGGCGTTGCCGCGCAGAACATCGCCATTGCCAACGGTCTGGACGATGGCAATGCGATCCGGGTCGGCCAGAAATTGATCATCCCGGCGCAGGTATCCATTGCCGTGCGCCCGCAGGCGCCGCGATCCGAACCTTATTTCCGCTGGCCGCATGACGGGCGCGTAATGCTGGGCTTCGGACGCGGGCATGACGGGATCGACATAGAAACCGGCATGGCGGACATGGTGCGCGCGGCGGCCAGCGGCACGGTCGTCTTCGCAGCGCCTGAGAAAACCCGTTTCGGCCGTCAGGTCCTGATCGATCACGGCAATGGCTGGCAAACCAGTTACGGCCACCTCTCGCGCATTACCGTGAAGAAGGGCGACGTCATCAAGACGGGCGAGCGGATCGGCCTGTCGGGCGATGCCGGTGTCGCCACCCGGCCCGAACTGCATTTCGCAATCCGCCACAACGGCCGCGACGTCGATCCGGCAAGCAAATTGCCGCGCCGTGGCAATTGAGCTAACCGCCTGCGAATGGCGGTAAAACCCGAATGAGCGACCAGATCGAGCGGATTGGCGAAGGCGCCGGACGGCGTCATTACAAGGGCCCGCGTTTCCAGCCGCTGCGCCGCGCGGTCGACATACCCGTATGGGGCGATCTCGGCATCCGGCTGGGGCTGGCGATCTTCCTGATCGCAATCGTGGTCATGATCCACTGGTGGGACCGCGGCGGCCTGGTCGACAATCTCGACGGCGAAGTCAGCTTCACCGACGTGATCTATTTCACCATGATCTCCATCACCACGACAGGTTTCGGCGACATCGCGCCCATAACCGACCGCGCCAGGCTGGTGGAGGCGGTGATCGTGACGCCGATCCGCTTCGCGGTGTTCTTCATCTTCGTCGGCACGGCCTACAATTTCATCATCAAACGCAGTTGGGAGAGCTTCCGCATGGCGCGTATCCAGGAACAGCTATCGGATCATATCGTCGTGCTGGGCTATGGCGTCTCCGGCTCCGAAGCGGTGGCAGAACTGATTGAGCGGGGGACCGACCCGGCGCAGATCGTGGTCGTCGATCCGAGCGAGGAACGGCTGGCAGAGGCCGAGGCGCAAGGCTGCAACGTCATGACCGCCGATGCCACCCGCGACGGCACGCTGCGCGCCGTGCGGATCGAAAAGGCGCAGAACGTGCTGGTTTCGGCAGGGCGCGACGACACCTCGATCCTGATCGTGCTGACCGTGCGGGCGCTGGCCCCCAACGTGCCGATCAGCATGGTGGTGCGGGCGGACGACAACGAGCACATCGCCCGCCAGGCCGGGGCCAACAATGTCATCAACCCCGTCCGATTTACCGGCCTGCTGCTGGCCGGCAGTGCCAAGGGCGCGCATATCGCCGAATACCTGGCAGATCTCGCCTCCGTCTCGGGACGGGTCCAGCTGGTAGAGCGGGAAGTGACGGACGAGGAATGCGGCTGCGCTATCAACGAGCTGCCGACGGGTGGCCGCGGCTTGCGCGTTTATCGCAACGGCAGGGCACTGGGCTTCTGGGAAGACGAATGCCAGAACCTGCAGAAAGGCGACATCATCGTGGAAATCGTGCCCACGCCCTCGGGCGAGGAACGCGGCGACGGCCACAATGGCCGCCACGAATGATGGGCTCCTAGTTCATCAGGGCGAACACTGCGCCCATCGCGGTCATGCCCAGCACGAAGTGCCCTGCATCGATAAGGAAGAGCGCGCCGCTCTTGCGAAGATAAAGGTAATTGATCCCGATGGCAGGGATCATCACGCCCAGAGCAAAACCGACCGAGATCATCATGATCGCCCGGTCGCTGGCTCCGGTCATCGCGAACTGGTGGGCAAGCACGGTCGCTATCAGCAGTTCGAACAGCAGGGTCAGGCCGAATATTTTCAGCATGTTGCCGGACCGGACCTCGGCATCGTCCAGCCCCGCGGCCTTCTGCCATACCTTCCCGAACAGCACACCGTACCAGAGCGCGCCGACGACGAAGAACGCCAGCCCGGCCAGAATGATCGTGAAGAGGCTGGTATCGCCCATGATATGCCTTCCTGCTCGTGCAATCGCCTGCCCTATAGCGCGTGCGCCCTTGCAGGTGTAGGGGCGCTGGCATCATGAGCAATGCCACCCCCGTTTCCCCGACCATCCTGCCCGACGCCAGGAAAGTCGGCATGGTGTCCCTCGGCTGCCCCAAGGCGCTGGTCGATTCCGAACGCATCCTGACTCGCCTGCGCGCCGATGGCTACGCGATGAGCGCCGATTACGCGGGCGCCGACGTCGTGCTGGTCAACACCTGCGGATTCCTCGACTCTGCCAAGGAAGAAAGCCTGCAGGCCATAGGCGAAGCGATTGCGGAAAACGGCCGCGTCATCGTGACCGGGTGTATGGGCGACGAGGCAGACGCCATCCGCGCCGCCCATCCGCAGGTCCTGGCCGTAACGGGCGCCCACCAGTACGAACAGGTGGTGGAGGCCGTGCACGAACACGCCCCGCCCGGCCAGGGGCCCTATGTCGACCTGATCCCGCAGCCCGATGTCAAGCTGACGCCGCGCCATTACAGCTATCTGAAGATCAGCGAAGGCTGCAATCACTCCTGCGCCTTCTGCATCATCCCGGACCTGCGCGGGAAACTGGTCAGCCGCCGGATCGATGCCGTCCTGCGCGAGGCCGAGAAGCTGGTCGCGGCCGGGACGCGGGAATTGCTGGTCATCAGCCAGGACACCTCTGCCTATGGCGTCGATACGCGCCACGAGGTGCGAAGCTGGAAGGGGCGCGAGCCCCGCGCCCACATGACCGATCTGGCACGCGAACTGGGGCAACTTGACACAGGTGACGGGACGCCGCCCTGGGTGCGGCTGCATTACGTATACCCCTACCCCCATGTCGATGCTGTCATCCCGCTGATGGCGGAAGGTCTGCTGACACCCTATCTCGATATCCCGTTCCAACATGCGAGCCCGTCCGTCCTGAAGCGCATGAAGCGCCCCGCCAACGAGGCGAAGGTGCTGAAACGCCTGAAGGGCTGGCGGGATATCTGCCCCGATATTGCCGTGCGCTCCAGCTTCGTCGTGGGCTTCCCCGGCGAGACGGAAGACGATTTCCAATACCTGTGCGACTGGCTGGAAGAAGCGCAGCTCGACCGGGTGGGCGCGTTCCGCTTCGAACCGGTCGAAGGCGCGCAGGCCAATGCCCTGCCGGATCCTGTGCCCGAAACGCTGAAGGAAGAACGCTACGCCCGGCTGATGGAACTGACCGCGCGGATCAGTGCGGAAAAGCTGGCGGCCAAGGTCGGGCGCACGCTGCCCGTCATCATCGACGAGGTGGGCGAGCCGGACGAGGATGGCGATATCGGCGCCACGGGCCGCAGCCAGGCCGATGCGCCGGAAATCGACGGCCAGGTCTTCCTGCGTAATGTCACCGCCGACCTGTCGGCCGGGGATGTTCTCGATGTGCGGATCGAGGACGCCGATGCGCACGACCTGTTCGCAGTTCCGGTGCAGGCGGACTAGGCCGGTCTACAAACCCCGCGCGATGGCAGCGACCCGGCCGAGGACCGCGTCGGTCTGGTCCTGCATCACGAAACTGCCCGCATCGGCTATGAACTCCGGCGCGCCGAAGCCGAAATGCGTGCAGGCGCGGACCGCCTCGGCGCGGGCGATGGTCGCATCCTCTTCGCCATACAGCATGTGGACCGGGACGGTGATCCCGCTGCACAACCTGCTCCAGTCGGCAGACCAGGTCACCATCGTCTCCGCCGTGCCCACGAACCGCCCGCGCACGACATAGGTGGCCGCGCTTCGCAGCATCTGGACCATGCCGGGCCGCTGGATGGCTGAAAGCTCGCGCGGGCAGCCCTGGTAAAATTCTTCCACGAAGCGGTGAAACTCGCCCGTCCCGATGGTCGCCAGCATGGCGCGCTGGTATACCTTGGCAAAGGTCGGGGCGAGCCGCACCAGCCTGATCTGCCGGCGATGGGTCGGCCTGAGCGATGCCATCGCAATCTTATCGAAGATCGGCAGGAAAGCCCCGATGCCGATGGCCGCGTCGATCATGGCGGGCTGTCTCTGCGCGAAGGCGAACATGTATGGCGCGCCCGCATGGGTAGTGATCGCCGTGCAGCGGTCCACCCCAAGATGCCGCAGGAAAGCCGGCAGACGATCGGCGAACTCCTCTGCCGCTGCCAGTCCATGGGCCGCAGCCGTGGTCGCGCCATGATGCGGCCGCCACGGAGCGATAATGCGCAAGCCGTGGCGGCGGGCCGCATTGGCCTCTTCGGGCGTCAGCAGTGCGCCTTCGATCGGGTGGAAGAACAGCACCGGGTGGCCGGTGGGATCGCCATGCTCTTCCCACGCGATGCAGCCGCCCTGTTCCTCTTCATAATGCAGGCGGCAATGATGCGTCTCGATGCCGGGCCGCTCCGCCGGGATTTCCAGCGAATGGACGAAACCTGCGTAGAGCAGCAGCAGCTCTTCCTTGGAATTGACCGACAGTTTTCGCTGCAGGGCCTTCATCTGGTTGCGCGCCGTCCCAAGCGACCGCCCGCGCAGTTCGGCAAATTCGCGCACCGTCCCGCCCGACACCATGTGCCGGACCAGCGCGACCTCCGTCTCGGTCAGGCGCAGCGCCTCGCTGAAGGCCTTGCCGCTCCGCTCGCTCCAGCGGAGGCGCACGGCATCGAAAGCGACCAGCGCGCCTGCATCCCCCTGCTCCAGCCGCGCAGCGAACCACCAGCCCTTCTCGTCTTCTTCCGAAGTGTAGAAATGGAAGAACCCGCCGAACCCTTCCTCGTCCGCGCCTGCGCCTGAAAACAGGTCGGCCAGCCGCTGGCGATCGGCCCGTTCGCTTCCCGGTTCGAACAGCCATTCGGGCAGTTCCCCGCCAGGCGCGACATCGTCTGCTGCGAAGACCCCGGTATTGCACTGCGCGATCCGGAATGCAGGCCCGATCGCCAGGTCGCATGTGAGCGTTTCCGCCTTGCGCGTGTTCAGGAAGCTGTGGTCGATCCGGTCGTTGGGATAGACATTGTCGAGGATTTCCGCCGCATTGGCGAAATGGCGTTCGGCCCGGTCGCCCAGATCGCCCGACGCGTTTTCGAACGCGCTTAAATCTTCCAGGATGTCGACGAAGACATCGGGCCGGGCTATCGCGCTGTATGCGCGCGCGACGATGGATTCCAGATCCGGCTCTTGCCCCGCCACCGTCAACGCCCCGCTCTCAATGCTCTGTCCGCGACCGGCTTACGCTGCGCCCGGAAAACCTCAAGGGGGAGGCCATGTGGCAAGAGGGCGCGCCCGGCAGGCGCGCCCTCCTCTATGGCAGGATGCCCGGGGCATTGCCCCATGGTCATTTCACGCAATATTTGCCGCTGGTCTTGAGACCTGTCGGGCAGTCGCCGTCGCGCACTTCGGCATAGTCGCCGCTGTCGCCGACGCAGTATTTCGCCGAGGATTTGAAGCCGCTGGGGCATGAGCCGATTTTGGTGATGGCAACCTTCCCGCCGGTCGAGACACAGGACGATCCCTTCGACTTGAAGCCAGTGGGACACGACCCGTCACGGTCGACTTCCGTGCCGCTCGACTGGGCCATTGCCGTCTGCGGCATGGTCCCGATGGCAAGGGCAGCGGCGAAAGCGGGTATGAGAAACTTCATGGTGTTTTCCTTCGATTGTGATGATGGGGTGGCCCCGCCCGCCGTGGAGGCGGGGCCTGGACAGGAGGCCTGAACATGGGGTCTGCTCCGAACGCCCAGGTCAGGCGCGCAGCCGGTACACTTGGAAATACCGTCCGCGCGCCCGGTAGGACCGGAAGGGATCAGACCCCGGCGCTACCCCCTGTCTGTTTCGTGACGGACGTGCGAAGCGTGCGACGCGCAATTCATCAGGTGCGACGCGTGCGACGCGCAAATCATCAGGTGCGGCCGGCGCTCAAGCGCCAGTGGAACCCGACCAGGCTGGTGCCCGTTTTGCGGTTGTAGAACTGGCAATAATAATCACGGCCCGATTCCTGGTGGTAATCGTGCATCGTGAAAGAAATGGCGGTCTTGCCGCGCTGCTTGAGCTTCTTTTGATAGGCCGTCTGCCGGTCGCGGTTGCTGCCCGTCGCGCATTCGGCGATCCCTTCCGAATTGCCACAATGCAAGAGCATGTTGCGGCCCTTCACGCTGTTCATCGCCGGCTCGAGGGTGATCTGGTCCCACGGTTCGCCCGTCAGGGAATCGAGGCACTGCATGTCCCAGTCGTCGCTATTGCCCATGGCCTTGTACTGCTGCTCGTCCACCTCGAAATAGATCGAGTCATAGGTTCCCATCGAGGGCAGGATGCAGCCGTCGCTTACCGCCGCAGGCTGCCTGTTGATGAGGCCGGTCCGCTTCTGCATGCTGATGCCTTCCTGGTAGGTATATTCGCCCAGCCGTCCCATCATGACGTTGGTCAGTTCCAGAGTGGAGCATTTCGTCATGGCCGTGTATTTCGCCGGCGCGGGCCCGGCGCGTCCACCGTGCCCCTTGCCCTTGGCCGTGCAGGCAGAGGCGCTGGAACTGCCGCTGTGCGAGGAGAAGCAGCCGCCACCGCTGCTTGAACCGGCCGATCCGGCGATACCGCGCAGCACGCTGCGGCCCTTCGTACGCTCCGCATCCTCGACCGCGTCCTTCACGCGCTTGGCATCCCTTGCGGTCTGCTCGACCGAGCGGGCGGCCTTCTTCAGCTTGTCGAACGGGCCGGCCTGGGCCTCGGCAGGCATGATTGAGATGAGCGTCATGCCGGTCGCTGCGAGAATGAGGTTCTTCATGATCGTGATCCCTTGCACATCGTGTGTCGGTGCAAGCGGAGTATGCCGGCCGGCTGAGTGCCTGAATGTCCCACATGGTACAAATGGCAGGGTTTTTTCGTATCCTGCGTTCTGCGCCCGCAACGTAAGCGGTTTTCACGCGTTGGTGCCCCATGCCCTTCAAGATCAACGCCAGCTTCGCATTCGAGGCCAAGCAACCGACCGATGTCCTCCTCCAGTTCGAGGCGGCGGCGATCCCCGAACAGCGTTTCCTCTCGACCGATACCTGGCTGACGAAAAGCGAACAGTTCGCCCGCGTACCGGCGCAGGAAAATATCGGGGAACGCATCTGGGTCCGGGCCGAAGGGCACTTCAAGGTAGACTATACGTGCGAGATCGAGGTGGACCGCATGTTGACCGAGATCGAGCCGCTGCGACAGATGGACGCGCACGACCTGCCGGGCGAGACGGTGCAGTACCTGTTCGACAGCCGATACTGCCAGGGCGACCGGTTCCAGTCCTTCGTGGATGCCGAATTCGGCGACCTCGTCGGCGGGAAACGCATCATGGCGATGCACGACTGGGTGGCCGATCATTTCAGCTACGTCCCCGGGGCCAGCGGCCCGCAAACGACTGCGCTCGACAGTTTCGTGGAGCGGCGCGGTATCTGCCGCGACTATGCCCATGTGATGGTCACCCTCGCACGGGCCAGCGGCATCCCTGCCCGTTTCGTCAGCTGCTTCGCGCCCGGCGTGAACCCGCCCGATTTTCACGCCGTTGCAGAGGTCTTTCTCGAAGACACGACCACGCCGGGCGGCGGGGCGTGGTACCTTGTCGATGCGACCGGCATGGCAACCCCATCCGACATCGTGAAGATCGGGGTGGGACGCGATGCCGCCGATGTCAGCTTCATGACGAGCTTCGGGCTGACCGATTTCCTCGAGAAAACGATCAGCGTCGAAGAGACGAACAAGGAATAGCGGCGCGCCGCCGAAGGCAGCTCCGGCGGCGAATAGCTATGCGGCAGGCTGGTCGATCCTTTCAGGCACTGGTATCGCTGCTGCCATGAACACGCCCAGCACCACGCAAGATATCGGCGCCCTGATGCGCGCTGCTCCGGTCATTCCCGTCATCGTGATCGACGATGTGAAGCAGGCCGTCCCGCTGGCCGAAGCCCTGGTCAAGGGCGGCCTCCCGGTCCTGGAAGTGACATTGCGGACCGACGCGGCGCTGGACGCGATCGCGGCGATGAAGACGGTCGAGGGCGCGATTGTCGGCGCAGGCACGGTGACCGGACAGGCCGACCTCGCAGCCGCGCTCGATGCGGGAAGCGAGTTCATCGTTTCTCCGGGGCTGACCGAACCGCTGGCAAAGGCCGCCATCCGTGAAGGCGTGCCGTTCCTGCCGGGCGTGTCGAGCGCCGGCGACATCATGCGCGGGCTCGACCTCGGGCTCGATCATTTCAAGTTCTTTCCGGCCATGGCGTCGGGTGGCCTCCCGGCGCTCAAGGCGCTCGCCGCGCCGTTCCATGCCTGCAAATTCTGTCCCACGGGCGGCATCGGTCCCGACAATGTCGAGGAATGGCTGGCCTTCGATCCGGTGCTTTGCGTCGGCGGCAGCTGGGTCGCCTCGCTGACGTCCGCTGCCGGTTCGGTCGACTACATCGCCATCGCGGAAACGGCGCGCAGGGCCTCGATGCTGGGCAAATGAGGCAGTGACGCGTCGCCGCGCGCGGCGTTAAGAACTCGCCGTGGCGCGTCTCTTTGCGGGACGGGGCAATTCGCCCCATTGGCAAAGAGCGGGTTCAGGGCGCATACCGCATTTCATGAACCCGATGCTCAAATGGATTGGCGGTGCGACCGCCGCGACGCTGCTGGTCTTTGGCGGGGCGACCCTCGCCAGCACCATGCTGGATTCACAGGCTGCCACCGGCGCTGGCGACAGTGAAGATGCGGCAATGGACGCGGTGACCGCGATCGACCGCGCAATACCAGTCGACGAAGCGAAGCTCGACGGCAGCGATGTCTCGGCGCAGGCGCTGTCCAGCGAAACCGTCCCGTCAAACGCCGCTTCGGGCCCTTCCGGGCAGGCCGATGGCGAAGCCCGGTTGCAGCAGGCATCGGCCAGCGACGTAAAGGACGACGATTTCGTCGTGAAGAGCATTCTGCCAATCGACGGCCCGATCAAGTATGGCGAATACCACTGGGATGCCAGCCGCGCGCCTGCCGATGGCAAGCTGGTAATGACGGTCGACTTGCAGGCCCGCGTGATCTCCGTCTTCAAGGGCGGGCACGAGATCGGCGCTTCGGCTGTCCTGCTGGGCACGGACAAGCATCCCACCCCGCTCGGCACGTTTCCGATCCGCTACAAGATGCGTCACAACGTGTCGGAGAAATACAACAATGCGCCCATGCCCTATTCGATGTTCCTGACCACGGACGGCATTGCGCTGCACGGCTCGGATGTCGAGAACGGCTATGCCAGCCACGGCTGTGTCGGCATGCCGGACGAGTTCGCGGCGAAGGTCTTCGCCCTTGCGAAGAAGGGCGACAAGGTCATCATCACCGATGGCGAGACGCTGGAAATGGGCGAGCAAATCCTCTGAATGAAGCGCTAGCCCGCTACTCTGTCCTTCGGGGCGGCTCCCGTTCGAATTTCCACGCATCGACGCTGTCGCCGGGCGCTCCGGAATAGAGCGCCCGCTTTGCAGCCACGCCGCCGAGCGAACCGGCACCGTGCGCGTATAACCGCTCCACCAAGCGTGCCGTTGCCGATCCACGTGCGCTTGCGCCGAACGAGCGCAATATCCGCTGCACGACCTCGATCTCGACCGCGCGCGGATGATCGAATTCGAACCAGACAATACCATCGTCCCGATCGGCATCCTGCCTGTGAACGCAGTCGCGCCACGCTTGTGCGACCGCATCTTCGATGACCGGTTCGGCATCCTGCAGGTTGCGCGCACTCATCGCGATCGCCAGGGGGTCGAGCCACGGGAGGCCCGCCAGCGCCTTGCGGACCTGTACACGGTCGAAACGCTCGTCCTCGTTGGACGGGTCGCGTACCGGCGTCAGTCCGCATTCGGCCACGATCCCGGCGAGTTCGTCCCGCCGCCAGTGAAGCAATGGCCGCACGACCAGATATTCCTGCGCCCCGGAAGGTAGGGGTCTGACCGAGCGCGCCCTGATTCCGGCCAGCCCGGCCAATCCGCTGCCGCGGTTCAGCCGCATGAGGACCGTTTCCGCCTGGTCGTCGGCATGGTGCGCCGTCGCAATCGCATCGATACCCCGGGATGCGAAATGCTGCGCCAGCGCGTCATAGCGCGCCTGCCGCGCACGGTCCTGCAAATTGCCGGGGCCGACGTCGACGGTCAGAACGCCGCACGGAATGTCCAGAGTCTCGCAGACCTGCGCCACGAACGCGGCCTCGCTCGCGCTTTCCGCGCGCAGTCCGTGATCGACGCTGGCGACCTCTATTCGCCCGGGCAGGGCAGCATGGGCCAGAACCAGAAGAGCAAGGCTGTCCGGCCCGCCCGATACGGCGAGGCCGAGGCGGCGGTCCTCTCCATCGGGGCCGTGCCCTTCCTCCCACACGCGCAGCAGGTCGGCGCGAAACCGCGCGATCAGTTCGGTGGGAGGGGCCTTCAGGTCAATTGGTGCAGGTTACCTTGGCGCGGTTCGCTTCGTACTGCGATTGCAGCCGGCCGGCCGCAACCGCCGGATAGGTCTCGCCGAACTCGGCGAGAGCGATGCAGGCCCGGTCCGTATCCCTGAGCGCAATCATCGATTCCGCGAGATAAAGCAGGCTGTCCGGCGAGCGTGCCGCATTGCGGTCCGCCTGGTAGTTGTTGAGGAACCACGGCGCCGCTTCGCGCGCCTTGCCATCGTCGAGATAGGCACGGCCCAGCAGGTTGCGGCCATAGGTCGCGCGCCAGTGGTCGGGGTACTGCTCGACGAACAGGGTCAGCTGCTGCTGAGCCTCCGGATAATAGCCGGCATCCCACAGGCGGAAGCCGTAGGAATATTCATCGTCTCCGGCATCGTCCGTCTTGGGCTTCGCAATGGCCTGGACCGCCGCCAGACGCTGGCTGCTGGGTCCGCTGGCCGCAGGTGCCGGACGTGCAGGCTGCGACGACGCGCCGCCGGTCATGGCGGTCAGGTTGTTGGCCGTGGTGGTCGAAGCTTGGCTTGGGGAGGACGCGGCGGGCGTCGGGGTCGGGGTCGGGGCCGAAGCGAGGGTCGGCGCAGCGCCGCTCTGCTCGAGCGCGGCCATGCGGGTGGTCAGGCCCTGCAACGTATTGGCGTTGACCTCGACCTGCCCGGTCAATGTCTGCAGCGATGCCTCCATCGCATCGAGCCGGGCGAGGATATCGGTCAGGGCCGTGGTCGAAGGAGTTCCCGCCGTGACAGTAGTCCCCTGCGACGTTCCGCCGATTTCGGGTTCGAAATACCGGCCGTCACCGCCAGGGAAGACCCGGCGTTGCAGGGCGCTCACCTCTGCTTCCAGCTTGCGAATACGCTGCTGTTCGTCGCTCTGCGCGAGCGCGGGTGCGGCGGGCAGCAGGAGCCCTGCCACGATAGCGGCAGAGATCACGTTGCGGGCGCGGGTCGTCATGGTCAGGCTCCTGTCGATTTTCGGGTCAACATGGCGCATCGCGGTCGAACCGCGAATGAACAGCCACGCACCATCGGTTGGCAGGCTTAAGCGCAGTGGCGCGCATGTCCACATTGCGAGGCCGGTTTTTCGGGGAAATGCCCCAATGCGCTGTTGGTCCGCTCGCGGCGTCAGCCGGCGGTCGTGTCTGCATTGGCAGCTTCGGCATCGCCGGCAGCATCGGTGCCGCTGTCCGGCGCCCGGCCGCGTGCAAGCAGGGCCTCGGCGGAAACCGGTACGTCCTTCATGATCTCGTCTTCTTCGGACAGCTTGGGCACTTCCTGCCCGCCGACCGTGATGGCGAGGGCAAACGGGCGGCCGGTCCAGATCTGCGGACCATCCGCATCCGCCGGAACGGTATAGGTCTCGCCTTCGGACATCTGCTTCTGCATCAGCTGGTCGCCATTCGCATCGTAGAACTTGACCCAGGTATCGTCCTGCAGCGCGGTGAAGACCACCGGACCGCCGGTCGGACCGTCTGCGGCCGCGGCATCGCCTTCGCCCCGCGCAGCCAGCCTTTCCTCCAGCGCTTTTGCTGCGGCTTCGCGCTGCTGTTCGGCCGTCAGGATCGAACCCGGACCGGAACCGGCAATGAAATAGGTGCGGTAGAACAGGAAACCGCCCGACAGCAGAAGGACCAGGGCCAGCGCGGACAGCAGGACCAGTCCGCGCGACGGTACGCGCGCAGGGTCGCCCGGCTCGAACTTGCCATCACGGTCGGCGCGCCGTTCCGACGGGTCTTCCGCCCCCAGCTCTTGCCGCACCTGATCGACGATCTCGCGGGAATCGAGGCCGACCTGCTTGGCATAGGTGCGAGCAAAGCCGACGGCATAGGTACGCGCAGGGAGATTGGCGAATTCGCCGGTCTCGATCGTCTCGAGATGCCGCTGCGGAATGCGCGTCTCGCTCGACAGCTGTTCGAGCGACATTCCGCGCGCCTCGCGGGCAGCCTTCAGCCGTCCGCCCGCCGTTCGCGGAGCGGTCTCCTCTACATGCGCGGCTTCACCGTCAAACTCGCTGTCCGGCGCCGACATGTCGTGCGCCCCCTCGTCATTCTCTACCATGATTTCCCATCGACCCGTTTTCTTAACCCTCTTTTTCCGCCCTGAGAGGGTCTCGTGTCAAGCGCGCGAACAGCCGGAAACCGTGGTTTCATCGGCCTGATGCCTCGTGTGGCCGCGAAGCCATAAAGGCGCGCGGCGCGTAAGTGGCTCAGTCGACGTCTATTTCGCGTTCTTCGGCCCAGGCAGTCAGGGCCTCGCGGATGGACGCAGGAGGATGCAGGAGCCAGCCGTTCATGGCCTCCTCGATCTCGCCCAGGTCCACGCGGCGGATCAGTTCCTTGATCGGGCCGACGGAAACGGGCGTAATCGACAGGCGGCGATACCCCAGCCCGAGCAGCGCCAGGGCTTCCAGGCGGCGTCCGCCCATTTCCCCGCAGACGCCTACATCGACCGGATGGCCAAGGGTCGATCTTGCGATTCTCTGCAGGAAACGAAGGATCGACGGGCTGAGCCAGTCGTATCGCTCGGCCAGCTTCGGATTGGACCGGTCGGCTGCGAACAGGAACTGGGTCAAATCGTTGGTCCCGACCGACAGGAAGGAAAGCTTCGGCATCAGCAGGTCGAGCACCTCGGCCAGCGAGGGAACCTCCAGCATTGCGCCGTAACTGATGCTTTCCGGCAGGACTTTCTTCTGGCTCCTGAGGAATGCGAGCTGGTTTTCGAACACGTCCTTTGCCGCGTCGAATTCCCACGGTTCGGACACCATCGGGAACATGACCGAAAGCGGCCTGCCCGCACTTGCCTCCAGCAAAGCGCGCGCCTGCGCCTTCAGCAGGCCTTCGCGGTCGAGCGCGAGGCGAAGCGCGCGCCAGCCCATCGCCGGGTTCTCGTCCCCCTCGATCGTTTCATCCGCGAGATAGGGCACGGCCTTGTCGCCGCCGATATCGACCGTCCGGAAGATGACCGGCTTGCCCCCGGCGGCATCCATCACGTCCTTGTAAAGGCGGGTCTGCCGCTCGCGCTGGGGCAGGGTTGCGGAGACGAGGAACTGGAATTCGGTACGGAACAGCCCGACCCCGTCCGCACCGACGAGGGGCAGGTTCGCCATGTCGTCGCGCAGACCGGCATTCATCATCACCTGTATGCGCGTCCCGCACCGCGTAAACGGTTCGACATCGCGCATCTCTGCATACGCCGCCTGTTTCTGGCGGGTCCTGGCGAAGCGTGTTTCGAACGCCTCGAGCAGGGAGGGTGCCGGCCGGACATGAACCTTGCCCGCATTGGCATCGACCAGCACGTGATCGCCTTCCGCGACCATGCCGCGCAGGCTGCGGGTACGGCCAAGGACCGGGATACCCATGGCCCGTGCCACGATGACCACGTGCGCGGTCAGGGATCCTTCCTCCAGCACGACGCCTTTCAGTCGCCTCTGGTCGTATTCCAGCAATTCGGCCGGTCCCAGATTGCGTGCGATAAGGATAGCATCCTTGCGCAGGCCCTGCGTCGCCGCCGTGCCAAGCTGGCCCGACACGATCCGCAGCAGCCGGTTGGACAGGTCCTCCAGGTCGTGCATCCGGTCGGCCAGCAGCGGATCGTCGATCTCGCGCATCCGCATCCGGGTTCGCTGCTGCACGCGCTCGATCGCCGCCTCGGCGGTCAGGCCGCTGTCGATCGCCTCGTTGATGCGGCGGCTCCAGCCCTCGTCATAGGCGAACATCTTGTAGGTCTGGAGCACTTCCTCATGCTCCGTCCCTGCGCCGAATTCGACATCGCGCGCCATGCCGTCGATCTGGTCGCGCATCTTGGCAAAGGCGCGGTAGACGCGCTGCCGCTCGACCTCGATATCCTCCGCCACCACCTGGTCGATGGTGACCCGGGGCTGGTGGAACACGGCCATGCCGGCGGCCAGCCCCTTCACCAGCGTCAGTCCATCGATCGTCTGCGGCCCGGTCGGCTTGTCGTCGAGATCGGCCACCGCCTCCCCGTCGACCAGTTCGGCATTGGCGATCAGTTCGGACAGGACCATGGCGGTGGTCTGCAGCGCCTCGATCTCGACCTCTTCATAGCGGCGGGGATCGACATGCTGCACGTTGATCGCCCCCACCGCGCGTTCGCGGTAGACGATCGGGACCCCGGCGAAGGAATGGAATTTCTCCTCCCCCGTTTCCGGCCGGTACTGGAAGTCTGGATGCGCCGTCGCCTCTGCCAGGTTCAGCGTCTCGTTGTTCGCAACCAGCGTGCCGGTCAGGCCTTCGCCCATGGCCATGCGGGTGACATGGACGGCTTCCTTGTTCAGACCCTCGGTCGCGAACAGTTCCAGCATCCCCTCCCGCAGGAGGTAGATCGAGCAGACCTCGCTATCCAGAGCCTCTCCGACGATCTTCACCACGCGATCCAGCTTGCCCTGCGCATGCATGCGCGAGGCCATGACTTCATGGAGGCTGGTCAGTATTTCCCGGGCGGATGCAGCTGCTGTCATGGGACAAAGTCCCTAGACCATGGGACTGCATATGGGAAACGGCTCTTGGCTCCGGACAGGATAGAAAAACAGCCGATGCCTGGCAGAGACGCGGCGCTCCCTATTGCGCGGCGATCTCTTCCTTTATTCGCAGCTTTCGGCGCTTGAGCGTCTGGATCGTCGTTTCGTCAGGCGCCGGTCGGTTCATTTCTGCTGCGATGGCCGCTTCGAGGCCGGCATGCTTGGACTGAAGGGCGTTGACGTGGGACGATGCCATAGAAGTGCTCTCCTCATGTGAAAGCGACTCGCCCGGTCGCGGGCGGGCCGCGTTTCGATAATGAACCACAAAACATGGTGCATGCGAAGTCCTGACAAATCCCTATGCGACGGGTAAGGCCGGACGCGCGACGAATTGAGACGCGGCCAGACAAGGGATTTTCTCCAGCCATGACCGAAGCGGAACTGCGCAAGCGGCTGGAAACATTGAGGACGGAGCACCGAGACCTCGATGCCGCTATCAACGCGTTGACGGAAACGGGCTCGACCGACCAGCTCCAGATCGCGCGGCTGAAAAAACGCAAGCTGCAATTGCGGGACCAGATCGGCATGGTCGAGGACGAACTGATTCCCGATATCATCGCCTGAAACTGTCCCGAAACAGGACACCCGTTGTTCCGGTACGGGATAGTGCGAATCTGCCTCTTCCCGGCCCGGTCCGGCGAGTCTAGCCCGGCATGACCATGGGGCACACGGCAGACATGAACCCGGCCATAATCGAGGCACTGTACGGCGAAGCATTGCTTCTTGCCGACGATGTTCGCGCCGCCTTCGACCTCGCACCGGCGAAGGAGACGGGGCTGCCCCGCGACCACTGGCGGATTGCCCTGTCGGCGGAAGGGCTGAAGGCGACCACCCGCGTGATGCATGTCCTGGCATGGCTGCTGAACCAGCGCGCCTATCTGAAGGGCGACATGACGGAATTCCAGCTCAAGCGGACGGGACAGCTGCCACCCGACCGTGCGCCCGATTCGGAATCGCTGATGATGCTGGAGCCGATGACGCGGGAGCTAATCGTCGATACGCAGCGCCTGCACACACGGGTGGCCCGACTGGATGCCGCGTGGCGCGCCGAAAACGGCGGGGAAGGCAGCGCCGTTCACAGGCTGCGCGAGCGTCTCGGCAGGGCAGTCGAGGGGCTCTGACCCCTGCCACCAGCTTCCTGGCGCAGGTGTCAGGCTGCCGAGAGCGCGCGCCTCCACCTCGCAAGACGCGCCCCGCGAATATCCTGTTCCATGTCCGGCTCGAACACGGTCAGCCCGCCCCGCATGGCTTTTGCTGCGGATGGCAAGTCAGGATGCAGTCCTGCACCGACCGAGGCGGCGATGGCCGCACCAAGGGCCGTCGTCTCGACGAAATCCGGACGCTCGACCGCCAGTTGCAGCATGTTCGCAAGGTCCTGCGCCATCCAGTTGTTGACGCTCATCCCGCCATCGATCCTTAGCGTCTTCCAGTGTGCGCCATCGGCCGCAAAAGCTTCGGCCAGATCGTGCGTCTGATGCGCCATCGCCTCCAGCGCGGCGCGGGCGATCTGCGGCTTGCCGCTATTGAAGCTGAGGCCTGCGATCACGCCCCGCGCTTCGGCGCGCCAGTGCGGCGCGCCCAACCCGGCGAGCGCAGGCACGATCACGACCTCCCCGCTATCCTCGACCGACCGGGCCAGCGCCTCGGTCTCCGCCGCCGACCCGATGATGCCGAGAGAGTCGCGCAGCCATTGGACGAGGCTGCCGGCTACGAAAACCGATCCCTCGATGGCGTAGGTCCGCGTCCCGTCCTGCTGATACAGAACGGTGCCCAGAAGCCGGTGCTGCGAACGGGGCAATGCCGTACCATTATTGGCGAGGATGAAGGCGCCGGTGCCATAGGTCGCCTTCGTCTCGCCGGGGGCGAAGCAGCCCTGGCCGATAGTGGCCGATTGCTGGTCCCCCACCAAGCCGGTGATGGGAATGGCCCTGCCAAAATGGTCGGGCGACGTCTCGGCAAGACGACCCTGCGTATCGGTAACCTCGCCCAGTGTGCCGGCCGGCACGCCAAGCAGGTCGCACAGTCCGTCATCGAACCCCTGCCCATCGAGGGCAAGCAGCATCGTGCGGCTGGCATTGCTGGCATCGGTCAGATGCGCCCCGCCAGACAGGCGCGCGACCAGCCAGCTCTCCACCGTGCCGAAGGCCAGCCGCCCCGCGCGCGCCGCATCGGCGACCCCCGGTTCGTTGTCGATCAGCCAGCGCATCTTCGTGCCGGAAAAATACGGGTCGAGCAGGAGGCCGGTCGCGTCCTGCACGGCCTCTTCGTGCCCCGCGTCTTTCAATTCCTCGCAAAAGCGCGCGGTCCGGCGGTCCTGCCACACGATTGCGCGCGACAATGGCTCCAGCGTCGTGCGATCCCACGCCACGACCGTCTCGCGCTGGTTCGTGATGCCGATGCAGGCAATCCGGTCGACGCCCGCCCTTGTCACCAGTTCCTGCGCGCAGGCCAGGGTCCGCTCCCATATCTCCGCCGCATCGTGTTCGACCCAGCCGGGCCGCGGGTAATGCTGCGTCAGGTCCTTCTGGGCCGTGCCCTGCACGCGTCCGGCCAGGTCGAACAGGATTGCCCGCGTGGACGTGGTGCCTTCGTCCAGAACGAGGATGAGGTCGGCCAAATTGTCTCTCCCGTAACAGGTGCGCAGCGCGGCCATCGCAGGCCCGCGTCGCAGTCGGAGGCGTGGACATGGCGCACCCGTGCCCCCATATGCAAGGCCATGGCTGAAATCCCGCCCCGACCGTGGCCGACCGGCAAGGTCGAGCGTCCTGAACCCCTCGTCGCCCGGGTCCTTGCACCCAACCCGTCGCCCTACACTTTCACCGGCACCCAGACCTATATCGTCGGGACCGGCGATGCGGTCGCCGTCATCGATCCCGGGCCGGACGATGCGGATCACATTGCCGCCATCATGGAAGGTGTGGGGGATGCGACAATCGCCGCCATCATGTGCACGCACACCCACCGCGACCATTCGCCCGCCGCAGCGCCGCTGGCGAGGGAAACCGGTGCGCCGGTCGTGGGCTGCGCGCCGCTGGTGCTGGCCGATAACGGCCCGCGCGCCGACGAGAGCTTCGATACCACCTACATGCCCGACCGGGTGCTGGAGGATGGCGAGGCCATGACCGGGCCGGGCTGGACCCTGCGGGCGATCCACACGCCCGGACACACCTCCAACCATTTGTGCTTTGCGCTAGAGGAAACGGGCGCGCTGTTCACCGGCGATCATGTCATGGGCTGGTCGACCAGCGTCGTCGTCCCGCCGGACGGTGACATGGGCGATTACATGAAAAGCCTGGAAAAACTGTATGCCCGGACCGAGGACGGGACCGACCGCGTCTATTATTCGGCCCACGGTGCCCCGATCGAAAAACCGCGCCAGCTGGTGCGCGGCATGATCGGCCATCGCCGCCAGCGAGAGAACCAGATCATGCGGCTGGTGACCGAGAAACAGCGCACGCTGCCGGAATTCATTCCGCTGATGTACAAGGGTCTGGACCCCCTCCTCGACAAGGCTGCCCAGATGAGCGTGCATGCCCATCTCATCGATCTGGAACGCAGGGGGATGGTCGTCCGTTCAGGCGACATATGGCAGACCGTTTGAAGACCGAAGACCGCAGCGCACAAAGCAGTGCGGAGACACTCGTGCCCAAGGCGGAGCGGCAGAAGTCGCTCGCCCGGGTCCAGGGCGTCCCATGGCTTATCGTAATCCTGCTGCTCGCAGCCGTTGCATGGCTGGGATACCGCGCCTTCATTTACCAGGAAGAAGGCGATCCCGTCGGCAGCGCCATGCTCGCTTTCGAGAAACAGAACTCGCTTACCGTATTCAGTTCGCGGTTCGAGGTCGTTGCGGAAAGCGAGGACCAACGCGGCGTTTTCGGCGTTCCGATCCTGCAATCGAGGCAGGCAGCCATCGTCCCGGCCAGCGTCGAATACCGGCTGGACCTGTCGGAGATGGACCGCGGCGACTTCGTCTGGGACGAGGCAGCGGAAACACTGACCGTCACCCTGCCACAGATCCAGACCAGCACACCCAATATCGACGAAGGCAGCGCGCGTGTTTTTACCGAAGGCGCGTGGGTCACGCGCGACGCCTCGACAGACCTCGCCCGCAACAATTCGCGGCAGGCGGAACGCAAGGCGACGGCCTTCGCGAAAAACCCCGAAATCCTGGCCCTTGCGCGCCAGTCGGCCAAGGATGCGGTGCGGCAAAACCTCGCCATCCCTCTGCAGGTTGCAGGGTATGGCGACGTGACGGTCAATGTGCGTTTTGCCGATGAGGTAAACGCAGCCAGCTGACGCCCTGCGCCAGCCTCTCCCAAAGGCCGGGGGTTGCCCATGGGGGCGCAAACCTGCCATCAGGGCCCCGATATCCGGCACGGCGCGCTGCGGCGCTCGGCACGGTCGCAGCCAGTTGCCATCCCGGCGGCGTGCGCGCGCAACGGGGAAGAGGACACAACTTGACACAGACACCGGCAAACGCCGCCGCCAGCAAGGACGGCATGGAACCGCCTCTGTGCGAATTGCCCATCACGATCGCCGATGGCGGTTTCTACCACGGCTTCAACAAGCTGGTCAGCGTCTCCTCGAAAGTCATCGTCAGCGCCCTGATCCTCTGGACGATCCTGTTTCCCGTGCAGGCTGGCGAGACGCTGGCAGAGGCAAATGCGACGCTGATCCGCGAATTCGCCGGGTGGTACGTATATCTCGTGGCATTCGTCATGCTGGTGGCGCTGGTGCTTGCACTGTTGCCGCAGTCGGGCTCGCTCAGGCTCGGCGCCCCGGGGGAAGAACCGGAATTCAGCCGATTCTCGTGGTTCGCCATGCTGTTCGGCGCAGGCATTGGCGTCGGGATGCTGACCTATTCCACCGGTGAGCCCTTGGCGCATTTCGCCGCCAATCCCGACACGATCCGCGGCGTGGTCGATCCCGTCACGGCCGAAACGGTCAGTTCCGCCTATCGCTACACCTTCCTCCATTGGGGTTTTGCCGCTTGGGCGACCTACGCGCTGGTCGGGCTGGCCGTGGGCTATGTCGCCTATCGCCGGGGCCTTCCGCTGACGATCCGGTCCAGCCTCGCACCTCTGTTCGGCCTGAGGATGTCCGGTTTCTGGGGCCACCTCGTCGACCTGGTGGCGGTGGTCGCGACCGTGCTGGGCGTGGCCGTGACCATGAGCTTCGGGGTCGAGCAATTTGTTGCCGGGCTGAACCGACTGGGCATGGGAGACTGGCTGTTGAACGATGCCGGCACAGCCTCTGCCGCGGCCATCGTGATTGCCCTCGTCGTGCTGGTCGGCGCATCGACCCTGTCCGCGATTTCGGGTGTCGGGCGCGGGATCAAGTGGCTGTCCAATCTCAACATGGCGCTCAGTGTGCTGCTGCTCGCCGTGTTCCTCCTTTTCGGCATCGGCCTTGGCGGCATCACCCTGCTGCTGACATCGATCGAGAATTACCTGCTGTCGCTCCCCGCCGATGCGCTGACGCTCTACACGGCGGACGGGACGCAGACCGGCGACGCGCTGGCGCAGTGGCAGCTCGACTGGTCGGTGTTCTACTGGGCGTGGTGGATCGCCTTTGCGCCCTTTGTCGGGATGTTCATCGCCCGCGTGTCGCGCGGCCGCACGATCCGCGAATACGTGCTGGGCGTCGTGCTCGTGCCCTCGCTCATGTGCTTCATCTGGATGGCGCTGGCCGGCGGGACCTCTATCGAGC
This sequence comes from Altererythrobacter sp. MTPC7, assembly GCF_042851395.1. NCBI lineage: Bacteria > Pseudomonadati > Pseudomonadota > Alphaproteobacteria > Sphingomonadales > Erythrobacteraceae > Altererythrobacter > Altererythrobacter sp. MTPC7. Next base: position 73,097 of record NZ_BTGS01000007.1, read on the forward strand.
TGGTGCTGGATGGAAGCGATGGCGGTGCGATCATGGCAGCCAATATCTCCGACCAGCTTTACGCGACGCTCGACGCGATGTTCGACAGCGGGATTGCGGCCGTCCTGTCCGGACTGGTGGTGGTGCTGCTGACGACGTACCTCATCACGTCCGCCGACAGCGCGATCCTGATCGTGAACACGATCAACGGGGCCGGCAACGATACCGGCGGCGACAATGAAAAGGGGGCCGAGCGCCGCCATCATATCCTGTTCTGGGGCGCGGCCATCGCCCTCGTCGTCGGCAGCATGCTGATACTGGGCGGCACGGATGCCATCCAGATCACGATGATCCTGGGTGCGCTGCCGTTCTCGCTGGTCGTCGCGCTGATGGCGGTATCGATCCTGAAGGCGGTGATCTTCGATGTCCGGCGCAAGCGCGACGGCGTGGAAACCCATTGTCCCGTCATTCTCGCCGACGCGGCGGCCAAGGCCGACGGCAACGCGACCTGAACTTTCGGCCATAGTGGCACGAAGGTCACAGGTTTCGACCGATTCCGGAATTTGCCCGGGGCTACTGTGGCCAGCCCGCCACACGCTTGTTACGCGATTTCGGCACGAGGCCCGCTGAGTACGTTTCTCGCAGGCCCGACCTTGGCCCGATCCGGGGCCTATTCTCTGGTGCGGCGGCACCGCAATAATCCGACCCGAAGGGGGAAACATCGATGAAATCTCTGCGTACCAGCGTATCGCTGGGCGTGTTGGCGGCTGTGACCGCTACGCCCGTATTCGCCCAGGACACCGCTTCACCGGCCCAGCCGGCTGCCCGTCAGGGCGGTGTCCAGACGATCGTCGTGACCGCGACGAAGCGCAGCGAAGACCTGCAGGACGTCGCCATCTCGGTTAACGCCATCGGCGCGGAAGCGCTGGACGAACTGGGCGTCGCCACGTTCGACGATTATCTCGAGCAGCTGCCGTCGGTAACGGCCGGTGGTTCGGGCCCGGGCCAGAGCACGATCTACGTCCGCGGCCTCGCCTCGACCACGCCGAACCTCACCACGGCAGGCGTTGCCGGCCTCGCGCCGAACGTCGCGCTGTATCTCGACGACCAGCCGTTGGCGCAGCCCGGCCGTAACCTCGACATCTACGCCGCCGACCTGGAACGTATCGAAGTCCTCGCCGGTCCGCAGGGCACGCTGTTCGGTGCCAGTTCGCAGGCAGGCGTTGTCCGCCTCATCACCGCCAAGCCTTCGCTCAGCGGTTTTGATGCAGGGTTCGACGTGGAAACGTCCTTCACCAAGGGCGGCGAGACCAGCTACAAGGCGGAAGCCATGGTCAACGTGCCGGTCACGAACACCATTGCAACCCGCTTCGTCGCCTATCTGGACGACCAGGGCGGCTACATCGACAATGTCCGCGGCGTTCGTAACCTGCGCGACAGTGCGCGTTTCCGCCCCGCCGGAACCGTCCGTTCGAACGGCGTGCCGGTCAACGCCCTGCGCGGCGGTTTCCAGGCCGGACAGGACCTGTCGGACGTCACCTTCCTCAACACCCGCAATGACGGCCTGGTCGAGGAAAACTTCAACGACACGCAATATGCCGGTTTCCGTGCCAGCGCGCGCTGGGAAATGACGCCGGACTGGCAGCTGACCGTCAGCCATGCGCGCCAGAGCGTCGAGAGCGACGGCGTCTTCTTCGCCGATCCGAACCTGAACGGCCTCGACGATCTCGAAATCCAGCGTTTCGAAGACGACCGCCTGGAAGACGATTTCTCGAACACCAGCTGGACGGTCGAAGGCCGCCTCGCCATGCTCGACGTCGTCTATACCGGAGCCTACACCGACCGCGAGACGCAGCAGCGCGTGGACTACACCGACTATCTCTTCGTCGGCCAGTACCTGCCCTATTACATCTGCGACGGCTCGGTGACCTATCCGGGCAGCGCCGATCCGGCCGGCACCTGCCAGCCGCCGAACCTGTACGTGACCTCGGACAGCGAAACGACCGTGTTCACGCAGGAACTGCGCTTCAACACCCCGGCCGAAGAGCGCTTCCGCGTGACCGCCGGTGCGTTCTATTCCGACCTGGAACTGAAGGAGCGCAACGACTTCAACTATCCGGGCAATGTCGCCGCGGCCCCGTTCGGCCCGTTCAAGCCGAACTTCCCGCAGGACGGCTTCACCACCGATCCGGGCCCGTTCCCGCAGGACACCATCTTCCGTAACGACATCCGCCGTACGGACGAGCAGTTCGGCATCTTCGGCGAAGCCAGCTTCGACGTCGTGCCCGACCTGCTGACGCTGACCTTCGGCGCGCGCTACTACAACATCGAAGTCGATTTCGAAGGCAGCGCCAACGGTTCGTTCTGCAACAGCTTCAGCGCGGTCGACCAGGATGCCTTCGGCACCGACCTCAACGACCTGTATGACGGCGACGGCCAGTACACCTTCATCGGTAGCTGCAACCCGGCGCTGCGCCAGACGTTCAACCAGGGCGACACGCTGGCCGATATCCAGGCTGCTGGTCTCTCCGCAGGCCAGGCACAGCAGGTCTTCAACGCCCTGCAGGCACCCGACGTCGCAAAGGCCGAAGGCGCGATCTACAAGGGCACGGTCACGCTGACCCCGACGCCTGATACGCTGTTCTATGCGACTTATTCGGAAGGCTTCCGTCCCGGCCTGCTGAACCGTCCCGGCGGCGCGACCAACGGGGCGGGCTTCACCGTCCCGTTCGAGCTGGAGACCGACGAGGTCAAGAACTACGAACTGGGTGCGAAGCTCGACCTTCTGGACGGCCAGCTGCGCTTCAACGCATCGGCGTTCTATGTCGACATCAGCCGCCTGCAGACGACGATCTTCGATCCCAGCATCACCAACCTGTTCTTCAGCGACAATGCTGCGGATGCGGAGATCAAGGGCGTCGAGGGTGAATTCACCGTGGCCCCCTATTCGGTGCCGGGCCTGACGCTGACCGGCGCGTTCAGCTTCCTCGATACCGAGATTACCGAGGTCCTGACCCCGACCACCGACGTCATCGTGGGCAGCGAGCTGGCCTACGCGCCCAGCTTCCAGGGCAATGCCCGCGCGCGCTACGAATGGATGTCGGGCGATCTCGACTACTTCGTGCAGGGGCAAGCCACCCACTCGTCCAGCAAGAACACGGACATCATCACCATTAACACGATCGAGCTCGACAGCTACACGACCTTCGGGTTCTCGCTGGGTGTCCAGAAGGATGAATGGTCGATCGAACTGTTCGGCGAAAACGTGACGGACGAGCGGGCAGAGATTGCCGGCAATTACGTCAACGATCGCGAGCGTATCACGACGAACCGTCCGGCGACCTTCGGTATCCGCGTCGGCTTCGACTACTAGGCAGGGCCGGCCGCGCTTTTGGCGCGGCAGCACACAGGCGGCGGGCAGGCTTCGGGCCTCGCCCGCCGTTTTGCGTTTGGCGGCAATTCTGGCACGGGAGCCTGCATGGAAAAGAGCGATGAATTGAAGGCATCGGCGCAGTCGGCGTTGCAGGGCGGGGATTTCGCCAGGGGACGCGATCTCGCCCTGAAAGCCCTGGAAAGCGCGCCGGACGACCAGGAAGCGCTCTACATGGCGGCGGTCGCGCATCGTTATTGCAGGGAATACGACAAAGCGGATGCCGTGCTCTCGCACCTTCATGCCGTCTCACCGGAATTCGGCCGTGCGTGGCAGGAAACCGGCCACCTGCTGCGCGACAGGGGTGACGGAGATGCAGCCGTCGCGGCCTATGCGCGGGCGGTAAAGTTCAATCCCGCGCTGGAGGCAAGCTGGCGTGCGCAGGCCGATCTGCTGGCCTCGGCGGGCCGCACTGCAGAAGCGAACGCCGCGATGCAGCAGAGCCAGCGCCTGCGCGCCCTCCCCCGCGAACTGGTCGCGGTTACCAACCACCTGCACGAGGGCCGCGTGCTGCGGGCAGAGCAGATCTGCCGCGCCTTCCTGCTGGAGCATCCGCGCAATGTCGAGGGAATGCGCCTTCTCGCCCAGATCGGCATCAAGCTGGGTATTCTCGACGATGCGGAATTCCTGCTGGAAAGCGCCGTTTCGTTCGAGCCGGACAATGTGCAGCTACGGCTCGATTACATGGACGCGCTGCGACGCCGCCAGAAGTTTGCCCGCGCCCGCGAGGAGGCGGAGGCGCTCTATGCACGCGATCCGGACAGCCCCCTGTTCCAGTCGCATCTGGCCGTGGAGAGCATGCAGACCGGCGATTACGAGCGGGCCTTTTCCCTGTTCGACCGCGTGCTGGAAAAGCTTCCCAGCGACCCCGCCACGCTGACCAGCCGCGGCCATGCGCTCAAGACCACGGGCAGGACCGAAGAGGCGGTCGACAGCTACCGCGCGGCTTTCGCAGCGAAGCCCGATCACGGCGATGCGTGGTACGCGCTGGCCAATCTCAAGACCTATCGCTTCACGGATGACGAGATGGCGGCGATGCGGGAGCAGGCCGCGCGGGCCGACCTCGCCTTCATGGACCGGGTCCACCTGTCTTTCGCCCTGGGCAAGGCGCTGGAGGACCGGGAGGCGTATGAGGAAAGCTTCGGCTTCTACGAACAGGGCAACGCGCTCAAACGCGCGCAGACCCGGTACAGCGCCGACCAGATGAGCGAGGAACTGGCGAAACAGCGCGAAATCTGCACGCGGGATCTGTTCGCGAAGCACGAGGGTTCGGGGCACCCCGCCCCCGACCCGATTTTCATCCTCGGCCTGCCGCGCGCAGGCTCCACCTTGCTGGAGCAGATCCTTGCCAGCCACAGCCAGGTCGACGGTACGCTGGAGTTGCCCAATATCCTCTCGCTCGCCCATCGCCTGCGCGGGCGGAAGGCAGGCCAGTCGCGCTATCCCGAAATCCTGCACGACCTGCCGGGCGAACGTCTTGCCCAGTTCGGCGAGGAATTCATCGAGAACACGCGCGTCCACCGCGCCGGCGCGCCCTTCTTCATCGACAAGATGCCGAACAATTTCCGGCATATCGGCCTCATCCACCTGATCCTGCCCAACGCGACCATCATCGATGCCCGCCGCGACCCGATGGATTGCTGTTTCTCCGGCTTCAAACAGCTGTTCGCGGAAGGGCAGGAGTTCACTTACGGACTGACGGAAGTCGGCCGCTACTACGCCGATTATGTCGAGCTGATGGACCACTGGGACCGTGTGCTGCCGGGCAAGGTCCTGCGCGTGAACCACGAGGACGTGCTGGACGACCTTGAGGGACAGGTACGGCGCATCCTCGATCATTGCGGCCTGCCGTTCGAACAGGCGTGCGTCGAGTTTCACAAGACCGACCGCGCGGTTCGCACGGCGTCGTCGGAACAGGTCCGGCGTCCCATCAACCGCTCCGGCCAGGGCGCATGGAAACCTTACGAGCCGTGGCTGGGCGACCTGAAAGCGGCCCTGCAAGGCGTGGGCGCACAGGCTTGACCGCCGGGTCTCCTGCGGCGTAGCCAGGTCAGCGGGTCGTTCGCTCTGGGGGGAAACATGGCAACGATATCCGAAGATGCGCGCGTAACCGGCCGCGGCGAATTGCACGACACACGGTTCTTCCTGATCATGGCGATCGTCATGTCGGCGATTGTCGTGGCGGGTTTCATCGTCAATCTTGCAGCCGGCCGTTCGAGCTTTGCCGTGCCCCTAGCCTACCACGTACATGGCGCGGTCTTCATGGGCTGGATCGCCCTGTTCCTGGCACAACATGCCACCATCCATTCCGGCGCGAGAGCACTCCATGTCCGGCTGGGCAAGCTGGCCTGGTTCTGGATACCGGCCATGGCCGTCACCGGGACATGGGTGATGTTGGTCGTCGCCCGGCGAACCGGCGGGCCGTTCTTCTTCCACAAGAGCGAGTTCCTGTTCAGCAATCTGGCGGTGCTGTGGTGCTTTGCAGGGCTGGCATGGTGGGCCCTCAGGCGTCGGCGCTATACCGGCTGGCATCGCCGGCTGATGCTTTGCGCGATGGCGGTCCTGATGGGGCCCGGTCTTGGCCGGTTGCTGCCCATGCCGCTGATGATCCCCAATGCGTGGCTGGTGACGCAGGTCGTCACGTTCGCGTTTCCGGTCATCGGAATGATCGCGGACTTGCGCGCCCGAGGCCGCGTGCATCCCGCCTATTTCTGGAGTCTGGGCATCTATGTCGCAGTGTTTGCCGCGTCGATGCTGCTCGCCTATTCGCCGGTCGGGATCGCCCTGACCGAGAGTTTTCTCGCCGGAACCCCGGGCGCCGAGCGTCCGATGGAAGCGTTCCTGCCGCCGGGTTTTGCGATGTAGGCGGAACGCCCTGCCATTGGCGCCCGTTACGTGTATGAAGCGCGCATATCGCGCCACCAGACGGGACACGACATGACTGCACAAACCACGCTGCCCACGGGCGAGGACCTGCTCGCCGAGATCAACCGCCTGCGTAAAGAGAAGAACGCGGTGATCCTGGCGCATTACTACCAGACGCCGGATATCCAGGACCTCGCGGATTTCGTCGGCGACTCTCTCCAGCTGTCGCAGATGGCGGCGGAAACGGACGCCGATGTCATCGCGTTTTGCGGGGTCAAGTTCATGGCCGACACGGCCAAGATCCTGAGCCCGGAAAAGATCGTCGTCCTGCCCGACATGGATGCAGGATGCAGCCTGGAAGACAGCTGCCCGCCGGAGAAATTCAAGGCTTTCCGCGAGAAGCATCCGGATCACATCGCGCTGACCTACATCAATTGCTCGACCGAGGTGAAGGCCCTGTCGGATGTGATCGTGACCAGTTCCAGCGCGGAGACGATCCTCGAGCAGATCCCGAAGGACCAGAAGATCATCTTCGGCCCCGACCGCCATCTGGGCGGTTACCTGTCGCGCAAGTTCGACCGGGAGATGCTGCTGTGGCCAGGCGTTTGCATCGTGCACGAAGCCTTCAGCGAGACGGAGCTCCTGAAGCTCAAGGAACAGCACCCCGGGGCGCCGATCGCGGCCCATCCCGAATGCCCGCCCACCATTGTCGACCATGCCGATTACGTGGGTTCGACCAGCGGCATCCTGCAATTCGCGGAGACTTTCGAAGGCGACACGCTGATCGTCGCGACGGAGCCGCACATCATCCATCAGATGGAAAAGGCGCTGCCGAGCAAGACCTTCATCGGTGCGCCGGGAGCAGACGGGAACTGCAGTTGCAATATCTGCCCGTACATGGCGCTGAACACGATGGAGAAGCTTTACACCTGCCTGCGCGACCTCGAACCGCGGATCGAGATCGAGGAAGGTTTGCGCCTGAAGGCGAAGCGCAGCCTCGACCGGATGCTGGAAATGGCCAGCGGCACGATCGGTCACGGCGATCTGGGCAAGGTGGCCTTCACCGCGGACTGACCTAAACCTGCTACCGGGCGGACGAAAGCCTTATCGTTCGAGCCGCTCGGTCAGCATGTGCGGCGTAGCCAGCCCTATGCCGAGCGCTGCAGCGACCGCGGTAGCGAGCAATCCTGCCGTGGTTGCCGCTACAAGCATTGCGGCTCCCGCCAGTGCGACCAACGTCGGGACCGCGCTTGCCCGCCAGACTGCATCGGTTCCGTAACGGGCCAGTTGTCGCTTTTGCACCGGCAGGGCGTGACCGGTCAGGAATATGACCCCGACGGCAAGCACGGGATGAAGCACGGCGGTTGCCGCCAGCGCGAGAAGCGCAGGGAGCCGCCCCGCGTCCCCGCGCAAGGCTGCAAGGCCCGCCAGCGCCGCGCCGCCTGCCCCGACCAGCGCGAGGATGGCCAGCATGGGTGCAGGTATGACCATGCCCGTGATACCAGTGAAAATGGCGGCGGTTTCGGTCGGTCGGAAAAGGACGCTGCCGCCCGTCGCCAGACTCGCGATTGCCAGCCGGGACGAGCGCGCAAAGCCGCACTCGGTCCGCGCGAAATGCCAAGCGGACAGGGCGAGGAACAGCGCCAGGCCCGCTACCGGTGCGGCCAGGAACAGACCGGCAAAGGCAAGGCCGACGGCGACATAGGCGCCAGCATGCAGCAGGCCAAAGGGGCGGATCGCGTCCTGTTGTTCGTCCCCGGCCCCATGCGCCAGCCCCGCTGCGAAGAGGCAGAGGCCGATGACGACCGGCGCCGCCCCGCCTGCAATCTGGGCAACACATGCAACCAAGACGGCCCCGCACGCGAAAAGGGCCCCGGCATCATGCCAGGGCCCCCTTTCACCGGCGTGCCGGACACGCTGCAAGTCAGTCGCCCCGGGCGGAAGCGATCTTGCTGCCGAGCGGACTGGTTTCCAGAGCCTCTGCTGCAGGGACGTAGCCTTCCAGCGCGCTGCGGCGCAGGACGTAGCGGGACAGGATCACGCCGTAGATCAGCTTGGTCGAGATGTCCGCAATCGAGAACAGGAGCTGGCGCACCACCACGACATCGCCGTTGAAGCCGAGCTGCGGCAGGGCGTAGGCGATGGGGTAGAGGCCCCAGGTGGCAAGGAAGTACCACCAGATGTTCTTGGGCCAGGCCACCAGTGACGGCGGGCTGTTGGCAATCGCTGCCGAGATCACGCCGCGCACCTCGATGATAAGCCACACGAAGAACAGGGTGGAGATGACGCCCCAGATATTGAGCCGCGAGAAATCGCCGGTTTCGCCGAACTGCCCATACAGGCCGGTCCAGATCATCAGCAGCGCCGGAATGCTCATGCGCAAGGCCCGCTTGTGAAGGTCGGGCCGCGACAGGGCGAAGGCGATGGGAAGCTGCGTCAGCAGGATCGGCACCGTGATCGTCCAGTTGCCGTAGCGATAGGCATTGGTGAAGGTCTCGCCATCGGCCAGCGGGGTGTAGACGCCGCCCGCGAACTCGTACGCCGCCTGCCAGGTCGAAAATTCGCGCAGCAGGCTGAGGCCTGCGCTGGCCATGACGATCGCCGACAGGACCGGCACGATCCGGTAACGCGGGGCAAGCTGCATGCTTGTCATGAGGAAATAGAGAATGAAGGCGAAATGCGCGCCGTAGCTGACCATCAGGATCAGCGAACCGGTCGTGTATTGGCCGGAGGTAAGTGTAACCAGATTCTCGATATTGCCCACCATGGCAGCACCGTTTTCCGAAAGAGCCATGTCAGCCCCCTTTCTTGAATGCACGTGGCATGCACATCGGTCTGCCCCGGCGAGATACGCGCCTGCTGCGCGCTGCAACTTAATTCGGCGTGGGCCGTTGGGTTCCTTACAAAATTACCCACGCAACAATTCTTGGTATGGTCAGGGGGCACTTGCCGGTGGACTTGCAACGTATTTCCGGACTGCCCGGTTGGATCCTGCACAGGCTGTTTGCCAGTTACTGGCTGCTGGCAGTGTGCGCAGTGCTTGCTGCGCTGCCCTTCGCGCTCGCTGTCCTGTGGCTGGACCGAGAGCTGACGACCGAGTGGCTTCTTACCCGCGATCTCGCGACTGTGGCCACCGCCGATACGGCCAAGGATTTCACCGGCGTCGCGGCCGGAGTGAATGCCGCCTTCATCACGCTTTATTTCTCCATCACCCTGATCGTGCTCAGCATGGCGGCAGGCAATCTGGGCGCGCGCCTGATCGACCGCTGGATCGAGCGGCCGCTGGTACGGGTGAGCCTGGCCGGATTGTCCTTCTCCATGATCGTAAGTCTGGTGGCCATGCTGGCGACAGATGCCGAGGCCGATCTGGCCGACACGCCGCTGCTGCTGGTCGGGGTCGTCGCGCTTCTACAGGCGATAAACGTCGCCATGCTGTCCGTATCGCTCCACGATCTGGGCCGGACCATGTTCGTCGATACCTCTATCGACCGGTTGTGCGTCGATGCCTGCAAGCGGTCGATAGATCTGGAACCCGTGGAGCGCAGCGCAAGAAGCGAGCACGTCGTATTGCGCGCCCCGCGAGAGGGGTATTTCGAGGACATCGACCTTGCAAAACTGCGGGACATTGCCTGCGATGGACGTGCGGTAACCCTGCACGTCGCGCCCGGTCAGCACGTCCTGAAGGGAGAGCCGATCCTGTGCTCTCCTTCGGATATGGATAAAAACCAGGTCAAGTCGGCCATCGCCATCGGCCCGTACCGCTCGGACGCGCAAGGCCCGGTCTTCCGCATCCGCCTGCTGGTGGAGATCGCGGCGCGGGCACTGTCTCCGGCGATCAACGATTTCTACACCGCCATCGCCTGCGCCGACAAGCTGGCCGCCGTCATGGAAAGCCAGGTCGATAGCTGGATCGACGACGACCGCGATCCGGCGCTGAAAGGCTGTCCCGAACTCGTCCTGCTGGGCCAGGATTTTCGCGGACTGTTCGAGGACCCGATGAGCGCATTCCGCCAGGCTGCATGCCAGTATCCATCGGTATCGATCCGCATGATCGACAATTATGGCCGCATTGCCGCGCGGATCGAGCGGGAGGACGGCCCGGCCCAGCTCGTCGACTTCATCCGCGACCTTGCCAGGCACTTGCGCGATCACGCGGATAGCGTCACGCAATACGGCATGGACAAGAGATCGATAAACGCTGCGTTCGACAACGGTTTCGGCGACGGGAAAACTGCGGGCGGGCACGCCTGATGCCGAGCGATATCCGTTTCTTCCTAGCCCGGCTGAACGCCAATTACTGGTTCTATCCCGCGACGTTTTCGCTCGCAGCGGCGCTGCTTGCGCTTGGCGCAGTCTATCTCGTCCGGTCCGGCTTCACCTCGTTCCTGAACGACGTCGAATGGCTTCTCCCGGCGCGGCCGGACGGTGCGTCGAACATGCTGACCGTCATGGCCAGCAGCATGATCGGCGTCGCATCGACCGTGTTTTCCATAACCATCGCGGCGGTCGCCTATGCCAGCGGCAATTACGGGCCGAGGCTGCTCACCAACTTCATGGAAGACCGCGGCAACCAGTTGAGCCTGGCGACCTTCATCGGGGCGTTCGTGTATGCGCTCGTCGTGCTGCGAAATGTCAGGGGTGAGGACGAGACCCCGGCCGCTGATGCGGCAGCCAGCGCCTTGCCCGGCTTCGTTCCCCAGCTGTCGCTGCTGATCGCCTATGTGCTCATGGCCGTATGCGTGGCGGTGCTGGTTTTCTTCCTCAACCACATCCCGTCCAGCATCCGCATCAACAAGGTGCTGGAAGGCATCGGTCGCCGCCTGCTGGACGCCATACGGTCAACCTACCCGGTCGAGGACGAATTCTCCGAAGCCGTGGTGCCAAAAGGCGGGGAACCGCTGACCGCGTGGGAAACGGGTTATGTCCAGTTGATCGATTTCGAAGATCTCCTGTCCATCGCCAAGGACTGTGAAGGCACGTTCAGCCTGAAGGTTCGCACCGGCGATTTCGTCCACCGCGACCTGCCATTGATGGAAGTCGACGGGTGCGATCCCGGTTCTATCGAGGACAAGGTACGGGAATGCTTCACCCTCGGCCCGACGCGCACGCCGGAACAGGACCCGCAATTCCTGATCGACGAGCTGGTGGAAATCGGCCTGCGCGCGCTGTCCCCGGGGATCAACGACCCTTTCACCGCGATCACCGCACTCCACTGGCTGGGCGCTGCCACGTCCGACATCGGACGCCGCGATTTGCGCAAGAATATCTGCGGGCACGACGAGGACAACTGCCCGATCATTCCCGCGCCGGACGATTTCGCCCATTACCTGAAGCGCGGATTCGGCTCCATTCGTAGCGGGGTCGCAACTTCGCCGATCGCGGCGGAAGTCATGCTAGACGTCATTTCAAAGGCATCGACCCCGCTCGGCCATACGGACCGGCAGGAGCAATTGCGAATGGAAGGACACCGCCTGGCCGAACAGGCCCGCCTCCACCTGGTCGGCCCCGACCTCGAGAGGTTCGAGCAGCACAAGGCGGCGTTCGACCGGACGTTCTGGCAGTCCAGTACGGCCTAGGGACGCGGCGTGCGATCTTCCTGCGACTTGCGGGCGAAGACCAGCGCGCTGCCGAGCATCGCCATGCCGACGATGTCCGGAATGCCAAGGATCTCGCCGAAGACGGCCGCGCCGTAGATTGCCGCCACGGCGGGCTGCGTCAGCAGGGCCAGCCCGATCACCAGTGGCGGGAAATGGCGCAGGCTGAAGACCAGCAGGCCCTGCCCCACAACCTGGCTGAGCAGCGAGAGCACGATCAGCGGCGTCCAGTCCGTAGGCCAGACAGGCTCGCCCAGCAGCAGCGCCATTGCCAGCAGAACCGGCGATGCGATCAGCGCGACCCAGGTCAGCAGCGACCACCCGCCGAACTGGCCGCGCACTCCCTGCAAGGTGAGCAGGTAGACGGCATAGGCCAGACCTGCGGCAAGGCAGAAGATGTCGCCGATCAGGGTCCCGACGCTGATTTCCAGGCTGCGCCCCATCAGGATCGCCGCGCCTCCCAGCGCAAGCGCGATGGCCAGCCAGTCGGCACCGCGCGGCAGCATCCGCCCCATGATAAAGCCCCAGAAGAGCAGCACGATGCTGCCTGCATTGCCGAACAGCGTCGCATTGCCCAGCCGCGTGCGCTCTATCCCAATATGCCAGCTGCCGAGGTCGAAAGCGAAGGCGACCGCGCCCAGGGCAACAAGGCCCAGCGCGCGCCGCGGCATCCCGCCCAGCCGTTGCCCCGACCTAGCCGCAATCAGGGCGAGGAAGGGCAATGCCAGGACCATGCGCCAGAAGGCCGCCGACACCGGCCCGCTATCGGCCAGCCGCACGCTCCACGGCCCCAGGGCCAGCGCCACGTTTCCTGCGAGCAACGCGGCCAATAGCAACCATCGTCTGCCTGAAACGGTTTCTTCGGTTGCGGCCTTCATGCCCGCTCCCTAGCTCCGGGACCACAAACGCACAGCATTAATTCAACGCAGGACAGGTACTGGCATGGCACACGACAATCTTCTCGAGCCGATCACTATGGGCGCTCTGGAGGCACGCAACCGCATCTTCATGGCGCCGCTGACTCGTGGCCGCGCAACCGTGCCGGGGTCGGTTCCGAACGAAATGATGGCGACGTATTACCGCCAGCGCAGCGGTGCCGGGCTGATCATAAGCGAAGCGACCGGTATCTCCCGGGAAGGCCTGGGCTGGCCCGCCGCGCCCGGCATCTGGTCCGACGAACAGGTCGAAGGGTGGAAGCAGGTCACACAGGCAGTGCACGAGGAAGGCGGCCTGATCGTCCTGCAATTGTGGCACATGGGGCGGATCGTCCATCCCGACTTCCTGGACGGTGATGCGCCGGTCTCTGCCAGCGCGACCACCGCGCCCGGCCATGCCCACACGCCTTCGGGCCGCCAGGATCACCAGCAAGCGCGTGCGCTGTCGGTGGCCGAGATTGCGCGAGTGGCGGAAGATTACCATCACGCTGCCGAGAATGCGAAGAAAGCCGGTTTTGACGGCATCCAGCTTCACGGCGCGAATGGGTATCTGGTCGACCAGTTCCTGCGCTCCAGCACCAATTTGCGCGAAGACGAATATGGCGGTTCGGCAGAAAACCGTGCGCGCTTCCTTGACGAGGTGCTGACCGCCCTGGTCGATGTCTGGGGCGCGGACCGGGTGGGCCTGCGCCTGTCGCCCAATGGCGAGACGCAGGGCTGCGACGATCTCAATCCGGCGGAAACCTTCGGCGTCGCCTCGGCGGTGGCGCAGAAGCACGGGCTCGCTTTCCTTGAACTGCGGGAGCCGGGGCCCGAAGGGACCTTCGGTTCGACCGACGTGCCCAAGCAAAGCCCGATGATCCGCAGCACCTTTATGGGGCCGCTGGTGCTCAACAGCGATTACACCGCGGAAGAAGCCAGCGCCGACCTGGCAGCGAACCGCTGCGACGCGGTCAGCTTCGGCCGGCCCTATATCTCGAACCCCGACCTTGCGAACCGCATTCGCGAAGGCGCGGAATGGGCCGAAAACGTCAATGTCCCGAAAAGCTGGTATCTGCCGGGTCCGGAAGGATATATCGACTATCCGGCAATGGACTGAACGGCCGGCCTGCCAAGGCAATCCCGGGGGAGATAATGGGAAAAGCACTGCGATCCTGGCTGGTGGTCCCGGCTGACGAACCGGCGAAGCTGGAAAAGGTCGCGGCGCTCGACGCCGATGTTGTCCTGCTCGATCTTTCCGGCGTGGCCGAAGATGCGAAATCGCAGGCGCGGCAAATGGCGGCCGATTATCTCACGGGTCGCCCCTCCCCCGCCCCGGGAATGCCGGGGTCGCAGCGCTGGGTCAGGATCAACCCGATGGGCAGCGCCCATTGGCGCGAGGACCTCGTCGCCGTGATGCCCGCCGCGCCCAATGGCATCGTGTTGCCGCGTGCAACCGGAGCCGAACAGGTCGCCCAGCTCGCAAGCGAGATCTACGAGTTGGAGCAGACAAGCCCGGCAGAGCACAATTCGGTCCGCATCGTCCCGCAACTGGGCGATACCGCCGCAGGGGCATTGTCCGCGCCGGACGTTATCCGCGAACCGCATCCGCGCCTTGCCGGACTGGCATGGGACGCCGATGCGCTTATGCATTCAGCAGGCCTGCGCCCCTTCGGGAAAGGCGCACGCCGCTGGCCTGCAACCGTCAATCACGTTCGCGCTCAAGTCGTCCTGGCAGCCCGCGCTGCCGGGCTGTTCGCGCTGGAAACCGGCAGCCACGTGACGAAGGACGCCGACGTCTTCCGTGCACTGGCAAGCGAGGCGCGGTCAGCCGGTTTCGAAGCCATGATGGCCCGTCATCCCGCCCAGATCAGGCCGATCGCCGACATCTTCTCGCCCACCGAAGAGGAACGCGCCCGAGCCCGGTTGATCGTCGATGCGTTCGAGCGCCAGCCCGAAGCGCAGGTCGTATCGGTCGACCGTTTTGCCGCCGACCGCAGCGAACTGGCACGCGCCCGCACGATATTGGGCGAGTGACGCCCGATCAGTCTCCCGCAGATTCTTCGGTCGTTTCGTCGCCGGCTTCTTCGTCATTGCTCGCGGAACCCTCTCCGCCGCGTGGCGGCGAGGTGGAGGTGACCGATTCCAGGGGCAGCATGGAGTCGCTGATCACACCGCCCTGCACATCCCCGGCCGCGCCTGAGCCGCCGGCGCCGCCTGCAGCAGGCGCGCTATCGTCGCCGCAGGCCGCGAGGCCTGTCACCACCAGGAGCGCGGGGGCAAGGAATGTGACGTGTTTGCGGGTCATGCCGTTTCTCCGGAAAGGGCCGCCAAAAAGCCGGGCGCGGTTTTCATGAGCTGCGCATCCCACTGCTCGGCCGACATGGCAATACCGAGCTTTTCGAGACTGGTGACGCCCAGCGTATCGATACCGCATGGCACGATACCGCCGAAATGGGACAGGTCGGGCGACAGGTTCACGGAAAATCCGTGCATGGTCACCCACCGCCGCACGCGCACGCCGATGGCACCGATCTTCGCCTCAGCCCCGTCCACATCGCGCGTCCATATCCCGACGCGGCCATCGACCGCCCAGCTTTCGACGCCCAGCTGCGCCAGCGTGGCGATCACCCAGCCTTCCAGCGCATGGACGAAACGCCGGACATCGCGGCCCCGCTTTTTCAGGTCGAGCATCACGTAGCCGATCCTTTGGCCCGGGCCGTGATAAGTGTAGCGCCCGCCCCGGCCCGTCTCCACGACGTCGAATTGCGGGTTCAGCATCTCTGCCGGATCGGCGCTGGTTCCGGCGGTGTAGACGGGCGGATGCTCCAGCAGCCAGATCATCTCTCGCGCCTCTCCGGCGGAAATGGCGGCATTGCGCTCTTCCATCTCGGCCAGCGCGGCGCGATAGGGCACCGCCGCGCGGTCCTGTTGCCAGTCGATAGTATCGTCGGTTCCGGTCATCACCGGCATTGCTGGGGCCTGCCGCCCCGCTTATCAAGAGGGCTGACAGGGAGTTACCGATGGCACGCAGCAATTCGTTCGACATGACCCGCGCCTGGGAAGAGGCGGTGGCGCTTCTTTCCGCCAATCGCCAGACGGTGTTCGTGGTCGCCGGCGTCTTCTTCTTCCTGCCCTATCTGGCCGTCGTGTTGCTGGTCCCGGAGCTTGGCTCCATCATGGCCGGGCAGTCGGAGACGGCCGATCCCGATGCAGCGATGGCTGCGATGCAGGCGACGATGGCGCAATACTGGTGGGTCGTCGTGCTGTGGTCGCTGGTGCAGATGGTCGGTTCGCTCAGCCTGCTGGCATTGCTCGGGAAAAGCGGGCGGCCCACGCTGGGCGATGCCCTGAAGGAAGGGCTTGCCGGCCTCCTTCCCTATGTCGCGGCCTATGTCGCCGTGGCCCTGGGGCTGAGCCTTGCGCTCGGCCTGCTGATCGCGCTGTTCGCAGCCACCGGGTCGCAGGCTCTCGCGGCCATTCCCGTTTTCCTGTCGCTGCCGGTCATGATCTACGTCTTCGTGAAGGTATCGCTGGTCGCCCCGCTGATCGGGGCGGAAGGCCTGCGAAATCCCGTCGCCTCGCTGCGCCGGTCCTGGTCGCTGACGAAAGGCAATTCGTTTCGCCTGTTCCTGTTCTACGCCCTGCTGTTCACCGCCTACATCGTCCTGAGCCTGGTGGTGACGCTGGTGCTCGGGCTCGGCCTGGCCCTGTTCGGGGAAGGCATCGCGCTCATCGGAGACGCGCTTGTCAGTTCGGCGGTCAGCGCGCTGGCGTCCTGCATATCGCTGGCAGTCCTTGCCGCGGTCCATCGCCAGTTCACAGGCCACGCCACACGGGCAAGCGTGCCGCGCGTGACGAAGGACAGCTGAGCCTGCCTCAGTCCTTCCAGCCCCAGAACATCTTGCAGGGCAGAATATTCCAGAACTCGAAACCGGAATCGATCCGGTCGAACCGGGTCGCCATCAGGTCGCGGACCGCCGCCGTGAACTGATAGGCCATGAAGGCACCGCCCGGGCGCAAAATGCGGTGGGTGGCCGCCATGATGGCTGGACCGACACCGTCCGGCAGGGTGGAAAAGGGCAATCCGGACAGGATGTAGTCGGCATGGGAATGCCCGCCCGCATGGACGATCTTCTCCACGTCCGCAGCCGAGCCCAGGACGGCGGTAAAGCGGCTGTCGCGGATCGTGTCGTTCAGGTAATCCACGAATAGCGGATTGGTATCGATCGCGATCAGCGCGCCATCGGCCGGCAGGCGTTCGAGCACGGGCAGGCAGAACGTGCCGACGCCGGGGCCGTATTCCACGAACACCTTGCACTGCGCCCAGTCGACCGGCGCCAGCATGCGTTCGATGGTGAAGCGGGACGAGGGGATGACCGATCCGACCATGCGGGGGTGCTCGACAAAGCCGCGGAAGAATACACCCCACTGCCCCGCCAGCCGCGAAGCCTTGCGCGACAGGCGATCGCGCAGGCGGGTCGAGGCGAGAATATCGTTATCGGTCAATCTGATCCTCCGGATGGCCACACTGGCCCTTGGTCGCGGTTCGCTCGCGAACTGACAAGGGTCGCGCAGCAATGCAAGCCTGCTCGCACCCATAGTCCCATTGCCAGAGCCGCATGTGCGGCGTAGCGCTGCTGGCAACGCCATGGTCGATGCCGAACCACCTCCCCGCATGACAGCAGCAGCCCCGCAGGCTCGCCCTCGCACCATATCGCGCGGACGGCTGGTCCTGCTCTTCACCGTCATGCTGGTGACGGCGGCAGGCAATACGGCCATGCAGTCGGTCATGCCCAGCATCGGCACCGCGCTGGGGGTTTCGGATGTGTGGATCAGCCTCGCCTATAGCTGGTCGGCGATCCTGTGGGTGACCTGCGCGCCCATATGGGCGAAGCGCAGCGACCGGCGCGGCCGCAAGGCGATGATGGCGCTGGGGCTCGTCGGTTTCGCGTCGTCCATGGCCCTGTGCGGGATCGTATTGTGGGCCGGCCTCGCCGGATTGATCCCGGCGCTGTGGACGCTGGTGCTGTTTGCCCTGTGCCGCTCGCTCTACGGCCTGCTGGGATCGGCTGCGCCGCCCGCCGTGCAGGCCTATGTCGCCAGCCGCACGCCGCGCGCGGAAAGGACGCAGGCGCTATCGCTCATTTCGTCCAGTTTCGGCCTGGGGACCGTTGTCGGACCGGCCCTGGCGCCGCTCCTGATCTTCCCGCTGGTAGGCCTGACCGGCCCCTTCATCGCCTTTGCCGCTGTCGGCCTTGCTACGCTAATCGCCCTGCGTCTGCGCCTGCCCAATGACGAGCCGCAATTCGAGGCGCGCGGACGCGCTTTCGACGCTCCCTACGGCAACAGCGGCAGCGCGCGCGAGGCACGGCGTTCCGATGCGGCGGCCGGGGACCCCATCGAAGAAGAGGACGACGACAGCGGCGATCTTCCCGGCGACATCCCGGACCTGCTGTGGAAAGATCGCCGGACCTGGGGCTGGTACGTCTCCGGCCTGCTGGGCGGTCATGCGCAGGCGATGATCCTCGGCATCTCGGGATTCCTCGTCCTCGACAGGCTGGGCCTTAGGGACGATCCGATGGCAGGGGCCGGCCCGGTCGGCATCGTGCTGATGGTCGGCGCGGTCGCCACCCTGCTGGCGCAGTGGGGCCTGATCCCGACGCTGCACATGGGACCGCGCTCGGCGACACTGTGGGGCATGGCGCTTTCCATTGCCGGCGTGGCGCTTTTCGCCGTGGGCGGCGATTTGCACGCCATCGCTCTGGGCTTCGCGATCGCCTCGCTCGGCTTCGGTCTTTTCCGTCCCGGTTTCACTGCCGGGGCCTCGCTTGCCGTGACGCGGCCCGAACAGGGGCAGGTGTCGGGCAAGGTCGCGGCCATCAACGGCGCCAGCTATGTCTATGCACCCGCCCTCGGCGTCTGGCTGTATGGCTTTTCCGAGACCGTGGCATTCGGCGTGGTCATCGGGTTCTGCCTGTCGGTACTGATCCTGGGCTGGCGCAGCCTGCAGGCGGATGAGGACCTGACGCAGGAACGCCGCTGACGCCCGGCCCGAGCGAACCCAACCGGACCGGGGTCAGCTGGCATAATCGTTGTTAGAGGATTTCCTCGACCTTTTCCTTTGGTCGGCACAGCCGCACGCCCTTCTCCGTTTCCACCAGCGGGCGCTCGATCAGGATGGGGTCCGCCACCATCGCATCCAGGATCGTGTCGGCATCCGCACCGGGCAAACCGCGTTCCTCTGCGTCTGTGCCGCGCAGGCGCAGGCCGTCGCTGGGGCTGATACCGGCATCGGCGTAAAGCTGGGCCAGTTTCTCGCGCGTGGGCGGTTCCTTCAGATATTCAACCACGGTCACGTCGACACCGTCCCGCTCCTGCAGGATGCCAAGCGTATTGCGGGACGTCCCGCATTTCGGGTTGTGCCAGATCGTTGCTTTCATGCGGGGGACTCCTTTGCTGGACACGGCGCGCGCGGGCGGCCTGTTGCGCAAACGCTAATCGATTGCGTCGGTCAGATCCCCCTAATCGATGCGAATTTTCTCACAAGGCCAAGGCTGCGCTTGCAATTGCGAATTACTCTCAATAGCAGGCCCGCAATATTGAGAATAATTCGCAAGAAAGTCCCGATTCGATGAAAAGCACAGTGCGCGCAGCCCTCCTGACCGGCGCCGTCGTCCTTCATGCCGTCCCCGCCCTCGCCAGCGCGGATGCCGCGCCGGAGCGCGAATACCTACCGTCCGAAATCGTCGTCACCGGGGAAAAGGACGGCTATGGCGACAGCGATGGATCGACCGGGACGAAAACGCCGACGCCGCTGGTCGATGTGCCGCAGACCGTCACCTTCATCACCGAAGACCAGCTGGAAGACCAGTCGGTGCGCCAGCTGGGCGAAGCTCTGCGTTACGTGCCGGGCGTCAGCCTGGAAACGGGCGAAGGTCACCGCGACGAAATTTTCATTCGCGGACAGGAAACGACCGCCGACTTCTATATCGACGGCCTGCGCGACGATGCGCAATACTACCGCTCGCTCTACAATATCAGCCGGGTCGAGGTTCTGAAGGGCGCCAATGCGCTGATCTTCGGGCGCGGCGGCGGCGGCGGTGTCGTCAACCGCGTGAGCAAGCGCGCGACCTTCAGCGATGCCTTCACCCAGGGCGAGGCGTCGGTCGATACGTTCGGCGCATTTGCTGGCGTGGTGGACGTCAACCAGCCGGTCAGCGATACCGTGGCCCTGCGCCTGTCCGCAACCTACGAGGAATTCGACAGCCACCGCGATTTCTACGAGGGCAATTTCGTCGGTATCTCGCCGACGATCACCGCGGCCCTCGGCCCCGACACCACCCTGACTTCGCATTATACCTATGACGAGGACAACCGCCTGACGGATCGCGGCGTGCCCGCGTTCAATGGCGGTCCCTTGCGCGGTTATGACGAAACGCTGTTCGGCGACCGCGACTTCAACGACAGCGAGGTAGAGGCGCATATCGCCCGTACCCGTCTTGAGCACGAGTTCTCCGGCACGCTGTCGGCCAATGCCAGCATCCAGTACGCCAATTACGACAAGACCTACGCCAACATCCTGCCCCGGGGCACGGATGGCACGACCGTCCAGCTGGGCGGCTACCGGATGCGACGCAGCGCGAGAACCTGTACGGTCAGGCGAACCTCGTCTGGCAGGTCGATACCGGCCCGGCCAGCAACACGCTGCTGCTGGGTGTCGAGGCCGGGCGACAGGATACGCAGAACCAGCGCTGGAATGTCAATTTCGACACCACCGACACGGTGACGCTGGCCGATGTGATCAGCATCCCCGCCTTCACCACCGCCCAGTCGCGTTCGCGGGACAGCAATCTCGATACGTTCTCGGCCTATATCCAGAACCAGCTCGATATCGGCGATCATTTCGAAATCATCGCAGGCCTGCGCTTCGATCGCTTCGACCTCGATACCGTGGACCTGATCAGCGGAGTGGACGGCAGCCGCGTGGACGAGGAAGTCTCGCCGCGCGTGGGCCTCGTTTTCAAGCCGCAGGAGAGCCTTTCGATCTACGCGTCCTACGCCGAAAGCTTCCTGCCGCAGGCCGGCGACCAGTTCCTGCTGCTGTCGCCGACCGATGCCGCATTCGAACCGGAGGCGTTCCGCAATTACGAAATCGGCGTGAAGTGGGCCGCGCGTCCGGGCCTGCTGGCAACGGCATCGGTTTTCCGCCTCGACCGCGACAACACCACCGCTCCCGATCCGGCGAATACCGGCCTCACCGTGCTGACCGGCGCCAGCCGGGTCGAAGGTTTCGAGGCCAGCATCATCGGCGAGATCACGCCGTTCTGGGAAGCCAGCCTCGGCTACACCTATCTCGACGGTGAAATCACCGAAACCACGGACAGCGCGGCTGCGGGGACCCGCCTGCAGCAGCTGCCGGAGCACCAGTTCAGCGCGTGGAACCGCTTCAACCTGAACGAAAAATTCGGAATCGGCTTCGGCGTGATCTACCAGGACGAGCAGTTCGCCAGCTTCTCCAACAATGTGGTGTTGCCCGATTACTGGCGCGTCGACACCGCCGCGTTCTACGACGTGAACGAGAACGTGTCGCTGCAGGTCAATATCGAGAACCTCTTCAACGAGGATTACTATCCCAGCGCACACGGCGACAACAACATCCAGCCGGGCGAACCCTTCAGTGCCCGCTTCGGTGTGCGCGTGAAGATGTAACCGGTTGCCCGGTGTCAGTCCGGCCGGGGCGCCGCCATCGCAGGCACCGCCTCGGCGGCGTCCTCTGCCGTGATACCCGGCGCGGGCGCGGCGCTGATACGCTCTTCCCGCCGGGTCACGGACGCTGCCCTCTGGATCGCCCGGACCAGCCGGGGCTGCACCCCGCAGGGGCAGAGATTGGGGATCGCAGCCTCTATTTCGGCTTCGCTCGGCCCGGCATTGCGATCGAGCAGGGCGGCCGCGGCCATCGCTATTCCGGGTGTGCAGAAACCGCACTGAATCGCCTGGTTCGCGACCAAGGCCTGCTGGACCGGATGCGACCGGTCACGCGACAGCCCTTCGATCGTGGTGATGAAGCGCCCTTCCGCTTCCTCGATCATGATCAGGCAACTGCGCAGGGCCGATCCGTCGACCAGCACCATGCAGGCCCCGCAATCCCCCTTGCCGCAGCCATTCTTTGTGCCTGTAAGATTGGACGCCTCGCGCAGGGCGACGAGCAGGGGCGTCTGCCCGTCGAGCAGGTATTCGACCGGACGGTCGTTCACGGTCATGCGCGGCATGGCGCCCTGCCCCTACCTTGAGTTGCCCGGCCTCAGCTGCGCCAGCTGTCGTCGATGCGGTCGATCTTGCGCTTCCAGGCCTCGAAATCGAACAGGCCTGCACCGCCTTGAGTCTGCATCACGGACAGGTCGCGCTGGTGAACATCGACCACTTCCTGCTTCACGATATTGGCATTGCCCTGGCTCAGCGTTGCGATCTGGATCTCGCAGGCACGCTGCAGGGCCCACATCTTCACGAACATGCCGGGAATGGTGCGGTCCATGACCACGGGTCCGTGATTGCGCAGCATCAGGATGGAGTGCTTGCCCAGGTTCTCGACCAGCCGCTCGCCCTCTTCCTCGCGGACGGTGACGCCTTCGAAATCGTGGTACCCGATCTGGCCCTGGAAATTGCAGGCGTAGAAATTGGTCGGCAGCAGGCCGTCCTTGTGGCTGCATACCGCCATCGTCGCCGTCGTATGGACATGGCAGATGGCATTCGCACGCTCGCCCAGATGCTTGTGAAAATAGGCGTGCTGCGTGAAACCGGCCTTGTTCACCGGATAGGGCGAACCGCCGATATTGTTGCCCTCGACGTCGATCTTGACGAGGTTCGAGGCGGTCACCTCCTCGTAAAGAAGGCCGAACGGATTGATCAGGAACGCGCCCTCTTCGCCGGGCACGGCCACGCTGATGTGGTTGTAGATCGATTCCGACCAGCCCAGGTGATCGAAGATGCGGTAGCACGCCGCCAGGTCCAGGCGGGCCTGCCATTCTTCCTTGCTGTACTCTTCCTTGGGCTTGAGCTGCGTGGCCATCGGTATCTCTCCTTGTCTTCGTTGCCCGCCATATCGCACGGATGGTGCGTTTCGCACAAGCTGGCTCGCGGTCTTTGCCCTTTCCCACCGGGCGCCCCGCCGCTAACGCGGGAGGGTATGAGCAAGCCTCTATGAGCGACAATGCCAAGCTGACACGCGGCAGCATTCCGGGTCATCTCGTTACCCAGACCGCCCCGATGGTGATCGGGGTCGCCGCCATCATGTCCATCGGACTGGTCGACACCTACTTCATCGGCCAGCTCGGCGCGCCGCAATTGGCGGCCATGTCGTTCATCTTCCCGATTAGCGTGGCCCTTTCCAGCCTGGGTGTCGGCATCATGGTCGGCATCAACTCGGTCGTCGCCCGGGCGCTGGGCGCAGGAGACGACGAGCGCGCAGCACGGCGGGCCAATTTCGGCATGGTCTTCGCCGTGGGATGCGGCATTGCGCTGGGCGTTGCCCTGTTCCTGCTGATGGACCCGCTGTTCCGCCTGATGAACGCGGAAGACGACCTGCTGCCCTTCATCCGGACCTATATGCGCCCCTACGCGGTCAGCTTTCCGCTGCTCCTCGCCATCATGGGGATCAACGGCGTCCTTCGCGGCCAGGGGGAGGCGAAGAAGACCTCGCTGATTTCCGTCACCTATGCTGCGGCAAACTGGGTGCTGGATCCGATCCTGATTACCGGGGCATTCGGTTTCGGCGGGCTGGGTATCGTCGGCGCGGCCTATGCGACGGCCATCGGCTGGGCGTGCGGTATTGCGGTCGGCTTCGTCCTGCTGAGGAAGACCGCCCTGCCTTTCGACCTTACCCTGCTGAAACGCTGCGGCGTCGGCGAATCGGCCGCTGCGATCCTGAAGGTCGCCGGGCCTGCCGCCTTCTCCAATGCGATCAATCCGATCGGCCTGTCGATCCTGACAGCGCTGATCGCGATAGAGGGCCAGGCCGCGGTCGCAGGGTTTGGCGCAGCGGGCCGGTTGCAGAGCTTCGCCGTCGTGCCGCTGCTTGCCCTATCGGGGGCCATCGGCGGTATCGTGGGCCAGAACTGGGGCGCGGACCAGCATGGCCGGGCCCGCAAGGCGGCAGCCTATGCCGGCGGTTTCAGCATCGTCTACGGCCTTGCAATTGCCGTGTTGCTGTTTGCCTTCGGGGACTGGTTCGCCGATATCTTCACCGAAGAGGCGGCGGTTATCGAACAATTCTCCCGATATCTGACCATCGCCGCCTGGGGTTATGCCGGATATGGCCTCCTGATTGTCGGCAATGGCGTACTGAACGCGGTCGACAAGGCATCGCTCGCTCTGTTGCAAAGCTGCGCGCGCGTTTTCCTCGTCATGCTGCCCTTCGCCTGGTTCCTGCGTTCGAGCTGGGGCGCCGATGCCATCTATGCAGCGGAACTTGCGTCCAATGTCGCAGGGGGCGCCGTTTCCGCCGCTGTCGTCTGGTGGGTCCTGCGTGATCGTTCGACCACGGCGCCTGCCAAGTCCGTATCGGCGGAACCGGAGGCAGGATGAGCGCGCCCGTCGTTTCCATCTTCGCGCGATGGCCGACACCGGGTGCGGCAAAGACGCGGCTGATCCCCGGCTTTGGCGAGGATGGGGCCGCTGCGATCTATACCCGTTTGCTGGAGCATACGGTACGCGAGGTGCGCGGCTCCGGATTGCCCTTCACCTTGCGCACGACAGGCAACGAAGGCCGCGCTTTTCGCGAATGGCTGGGCGAGGACGTGTCCGTCACCGACCAGGGCGATGGCGACCTGACGGACAGGCTATACCGGGCGCCCGCGCCCGGGATTTGCATCGGCAGCGATTGTCCGGGCCTTACAGCCGGTCTGCTGCAGGATGCTGCCAGTGCGCTGGAAAACGCGCCGGTGGTCATCGGCCCTGCGAGGGATGGCGGATACTGGTTGATAGGTTTCTCGCACCCCTCGCCCTGGCTGTTCGCAAAGATGCCGTGGAGCACCGATGCCGTCCTGCCCACGACACTGAAGAGATGCGCGGCACGCGGCATCGAACCGGTCCTTCTCCCGCAGCTTACCGACGTGGACGAGCCTGAGGACCTTGCCGACTGGCCGGAATTCCTGCCGTGACAGGGGATGAAGCGAGCGTCGCGCTGGTCATCCCGGTGCTGGATGAAGAAGCCGCCCTGCCCTCGCTGATACGAACCCTGGCGAGGCTCGAGCCCGTGCCTTCCGAGATCATCGCCGTAGACGGCGGCTCCATGGACGGGACGGCGCATCTGGTCCGGGAGGCGGGCTGGACGCTCATTGCCGGCGAGAAGGGCCGGGCGCGGCAAATCAATGCAGGCGTCGCAGCAGCCACGGCGGATCATGTCTGCGTGCTGCATGCCGACACGATCCCGCCCGCCGACATGGTGCAGGTGATCCGCGACACGCTGGCCGATCCGAAGATCGCCCTCGCCAGCTTCACGCCGCTGATCACCGGGCAAAAGACCCGCTGGATCACCAGCGCGCACAATTTCATCAAGACCTGGTACGCCCCCCTCATCACCCGGCCGCATCACTTCGTGCGCGGCGTCCGGCTTCTGTTCGGCGATCATGCGATGTTCTTCCGGCGGAGCGATTTCCTGAAAATCGGGGGATGCACGCCGGGCGATGCCATCATGGAAGAAGCCGATCTGTGCGTGAAATTCGCCGCACTGGGCCGCACGAAAATGGTCCGCCGCATGGTGCGTACTTCGGACCGGCGCATTGCCGCATGGGGTCCGCTCAAGGCGAACTGGATCTATTTCAAGGTCGGGATGCTCTGGGCTTTCGGGATGCGCGACAGGATGGGCGCGCACTATCCCGATATCCGTTGAGCCTCAGGCTTTCAGGAAGCCGACATCGATGCAGTACTGGATCAGTTTTCGCAGCATGGCGTGGTCCATCGGCGGCGGCTCGAGGCCGGTCACCGCGCGCGTGTTCGCATCGTCGAACCGCGGATCGCGCTGGAAATAATTGGCGTAAACCCCGGCCACCCGCCGGAACAGCCGCCGCTCCATCGCAGGCAGCGTTGCCGGGTCGAAATCCTCCGCCTTCACCAGCGTCGGCGCATCGAACGCATCGAAGCTGCCTATGGCATCGGCAAACGCCTGCACGGGAACCGGGCCTCCCGATACGAGGTGATAGGTTCCGCCATTCGCTGACCTCATGTCCTGCGCGAGCGCTACGATCCCGGCAGCCACATGGTCGACCGGCACGAAGTCCAGGGTCGCGCCTTCGGCGACCGGCATGTGGCGCACCCGGCCCTCGGCAATCAGCTTGAACGCCGCGTAGATGGTGTCGAACTGGCGGATCGCGCCGGTCCTGCTGTCGCCCACGACGATGCTGGGCCTCGCTATGGCATGGGTGAGGCCGCTCTCGCGCACCAGCGTCTCGGCCTCGGCCTTGCTCGCCTCGTAGCCATTGGTGAAACCGGTGGACGGCAGGGGATCGCTTTCCAGCACCGGCCCGCTCCGCGCGCCGCAGACATAGGCGGTGGAGACGTGCAGCAGCGCTGCGCCGCTGGCCGTGGCCAGCTCGACGACGCACCGCGTACCCTCAACATTGGTCGCGCGATAGGCGTCCTCTTCCAGGTCGAAGCGGGTGAGCGCCGCGCAGTGGATAATCACGTCCACACCCTCTGCCAGCCGGGCGTACGTCTCTTCATCCAGTCCCATTCCGGGGAGCGACAGATCGCCTTTCACCGTCTCGGCAACACCGGCGGGCCGCCCGTCATTGGCGGCGACTTCCGGCTTCGAGCGCACGAGCGCAGTGACCGTGTGCCCTGCATCCGACAGGCGCGCGCTGACCTCTCCGCCGATCAGACCGGCGGCCCCCGTAACCAGTATATGCATCAGCAGCAGGCCGCGGGACTGGCCGGAGCCGTTCCTTCATCCGCCCCGAAGGGGACGGCGATGCCGCAATCGGGAAATACGCCGTAATGGGTCGTAAAATCGCCGAAGAAGTCGAAATGTCCGGCAAAGCGGGTATCGGCCAGCATCTTCCAGCTATTGCCGCAGATGGGAAACATCCGCCCGGCCTCGATCCGGTGGTGCCCGTCGAGTTCGAAAACGCGCTCCTGCCCCTCTACCGTGCCCCTGTAGCGCACGGCCTGGCCGTAATCCTCGCACTGCGTTTCGAGATCCGGCAGCTTGAACAGGCGATAGGTCGCGGAATGGAAGGCAACGCCGTCCAGTTTCTCCGCGACCTGCGGATTACCGATTTCCAGCGGCCGGCTGGTTACCAGCCGGGGATCGGCAAAGCCTGCTTCCTTTGCCAGCGCAAGGAAGTCACCCCAGTAAAGCGCGCCCGACAGGCATTCGCCGTGCAGTACGGGATCGTCTTTCAGGGCATCCGGAACGCGACGTTCCGCATAGACGTCGGAAAAATACAGCTCGCCGCCTTGCTTCAGCAGGTCGTGCGCGGCGGCGAATACCACGCGCTTGTCCGCGACGAGGTTGATGACGCAGTTGGAGACGATGACATCGTAATGTCCGGCCGGCAGGTCCAGCGCGCCCAGTTTCTCGATATCGCCTTCCACGAAGGACACGTTGCCCTCTGCGTAACCGAAGCGTTCCCGGTGCCAGTCCAGATGTTCGCGCGCGACGGCGAGCTGCTCGGGCGTGGCATCGACGCCGGTGACCGTTCCGCGCTCTCCGACCATCTGCGCGAGGATATAGGCGTCCTGCCCGCTGCCCGATCCAAGGTCGAGGATATGCGCACCCTCGATCGCCTGAGGAGCGACGAGACCGCAACCGTAATAGCGGGCCCGAACGTCCTCGTGCACGTTCATCATCGCCTTCAGGATGGCGGGCGGCGGGGCCTCTGCCGTGCAGCACGCATCGGTTTTCAGGTCCGACGACCCTTCCAGCACGCGGCCGTAATAATCCTGACTGTTTTCCAGATTCATGTAACTACGCACCCTTCCGGTTCGAAACGCGATGTGGTCGGCATGCGGGCATTCGCATGGCGAGACTTTTGGTTACAGGCCGTCTACAAGGGACGCATATGAAATTCACCCATGATGTCATCGTTATCGGCGGCGGAGCGGCCGGGCTCACCGCCGCGGGCGGCTGCGCGCTCTTCGGCCTGAAGGTAGCCTTGATCGAAGGGCACAAGATGGGCGGCGAGTGCCTGAATAATGGCTGCGTCCCGTCGAAGGCACTGATAACCGCGGCCCGGCGCGCGGCGGAGGCACGCACCGAAACGCTGCACGGCGTGACGCTCGCCGCACCTATAGTCGAGTGGAGCGGCGTCCACCGGCATATTCACGACGCCATCGCTCATATCGCTCCGCATGATTCCGAAGAGACATTCGAGGAGATGGGCTGCGAGGTCATTCGCGACTGGGCGAAAGTGACGGGAAAGCACGCGGTCACGGTCGGCGGCAGGACCCTGACCGCACCGCGCATCGTGGTGGCCACCGGATCGAAGCCGTTCGTGCCCCCGATAGACGGGCTGGACGCCGTACCTTACCTGACCAACGAGAACCTGTTCGACCTGACGGAGCAGCCCGGTCACCTCCTTATCATCGGTGGCGGTGTCATCGGGATGGAGATGGCGCAGGCCTTCCGCCATCTGGGCAGCGAGGTCACGGTCATCGAACCGGACACGCCCATGGGCCGCGACGATCCTGACAATGTGCAGGTCGTCATAGACACGATGGAGGCGGAGGGCGTCCGCTTCGTGAAGGGCAAGGCCAGCGCCGTCTCCGGCACTGCCGGTGACATCCGGATCACGCTCGACAATGGCGACACGGTCGGCGGCACGCACGTGCTGGTGGCAGTGGGTCGCCGCGCCAATACGTCCGGCTTCGGGCTGGAAGAACTGGGCGTCGAGATGGCCGGAAACGGCATCAAGGTGGACGATCGCAGGCGCACATCGGTCAAGTCCATCTACGCGATCGGCGATTGCCGTGACGGTCCGCGCCTGACCCATGTTTCAGGCTATGAAGGATCGAACGTGGCGTTGGAAATCGTCACCGGCCTGCCGACAAAAGTGGACTGGAAAGCGCTTCCATGGTGCACCTTCACCCAGCCCGAGGTCGCGCAGATCGGCATGACCGAGGCAGAGGCGCGCGAGAAACTTGGCGACAAGGTCACGGTCGTGACCGAAGGGTTCGACGACAATGAGCGCGCCATCGCGGAAGGCTCCACGAAGGGTCGCCTGAAGGTCATCTTGAAAGGCAAGAAGGTCGTCGGAGCGAGCATCGTGGGCAAGAACGCCGGCGAACTGCTCCTGCCCTTCACCCAGATGATTACCGGCAAGAGCGGGACCTTCGACATGGGCTCTGCCATCATCAGCTACCCCACTCGCAGCGAAATCACGAAAGCTGCCGCATTCAGCGCATGGGAACCGACGGTTTTCGGATCGCTGCCGAAGAAATATGCGGCATTCGTTGCCAAGATGCGCCGGACGTTTAGCTCGGCATCATGAGCACAGGCACACGCACCAAAGGCCGCAACGCGCCGCAGGGCCCCTCCCCCTTCGCGGTGGAGGCGGATGAGCTTCAACCGGCGAAATTTACCGACCCCGACATCACGGCCAAGGGCGAGGCCCGCGCGCAGGTCCCGCTGACCGGGCTGGAAACGCTGTGGTTCAACACCGGCACGCTGTGCAATCTCGCCTGTGCCAGCTGCTATATCGAGAGCAGTCCGACCAACGATGCGCTGGTCTATATCCGCCACGCCGACGTCGCCGCCTATCTGGACGAGATCGCGAGTGGCGGCCTCGACACGAAAGAGATCGGCTTCACTGGCGGCGAACCGTTCATGAACCCCGAATTCCCTGCCATGCTGGCCGACACGCTGGACCGGGGGTTCGAGACGCTGGTCCTGTCCAACGCCATGAAACCAATGCGCCGCCACGAAACCGCTTTGCTCGCCCTGCGCGAACGCCACGCGGACCGGCTGACCATCCGCGTGAGCCTCGATCACCACAGCAAAGCCGTGCACGAGGCGGAGCGCGGACCGAACAGCTGGGATGCGGCAATCGGCGGCCTCAAATGGCTGAGCGATCACGGCTTCTCGATCGCCGTCGCGGGCCGGATGCTGCCCGGCGAAGGAGAAATGGACGAGCGGCAAGGTTACGCCGCCTTGTTCGACAGCGAAGGCATCGCCATCGACGCCTACGATCCCATGCGCCTCGTCCTGTTTCCCGAAATGGACGAGGACAAGGACATTGCCGAGATCACCACGGCCTGCTGGTCCATCCTTGACAAGAATCCCGCCGACATCATGTGTGCGACCAGCCGCATGGTCGTCCATCGCAAGGGCGAGCCGGCCCCGCGCGTCGCGGCCTGCACGCTGATACCCCACGACCCGGGTTTCGACATGGGTGCGACCCTGGAAGAGGCAAGCGCGCCGGTTAAGCTGAACCACCCGCATTGCGCGCGCTTCTGCGTCTTGGGCGGGGCGAGCTGTTCCGCCTGAATAGGTATGCTACCGGGCAGGCTCGGACTTCTAGGGCATAAAGCTCTTCGCAATTGCAAAACGAGATGCCATGGGGCGTAACCGTCGCATCGCCGGGCGCATTGCCCCGAAAACGCCAGACGGATAAGCCTTCGCCCCATGACAAAATCCCTGACCCATCTCGAACGCCTCGAGGCCGAGAGCATTCACATCATGCGCGAAGTCGCCGCAGAGGCACAGAAGCCGGTGATGCTTTATTCCATCGGCAAGGATAGCGCCGTGATGCTGCACCTTGCGAAGAAGGCGTTTCATCCCTCGCCCCCGCCCTTTCCCCTGCTCCATGTCGATACGACCTGGAAGTTCAAGGCGATGTACGAACTGCGCGAACGCAGCGCGCAGGAAGCCGGGATGGAACTGCTGGTGCACCAGAACCCGGAAGCCGAAGAGCGCGGTATCAATCCGTTCGACCACGGCCCGCTCCACACCGACATGTGGAAGACGCAAGGGCTGAAGCAGGCGCTCGACAAATACGGCTTCGATGCAGCCTTCGGCGGCGCGCGCCGCGACGAGGAAAAAAGCCGCGCGAAGGAGCGCATCTTCTCGTTCCGCACGGCTAGCCACGGCTGGGACCCGAAGAACCAGCGCCCCGAGCTGTGGAACATCTACAATGCTCGAAAAGCCAAGGGCGAAAGCATCCGCGTATTCCCGCTCAGCAACTGGACGGAACTCGATATCTGGCAGTACATCATGGCCGAGAATATCGAGATCGTGCCGCTGTACTATTCGGCCAGGCGCCCGACCTACGAATATGAAGGCGGCCTGTTCATGGCCGACGATCCGGAGCGGCTGGAAAAGGTGCTGGGCTACATGCCCGAACTGACCGAACGTTCGGTGCGCTTCCGCACGCTGGGCTGCTTCCCGCTGACCGGCGCGGTCGAAAGCGAAGCGGCGACATTGTCCGACATCGTGCAGGAAATGCTGCTGACGACCACCAGCGAGCGACAGGGCCGCGTCATCGACAAGGATTCGGGCGACGCCTCGATGGAGAAGAAGAAGCAGGAGGGCTATTTCTGATGACCGAACAGGCCACCTCCACGGATCCCGTCTACAAGACCGACGCGCTGATCGCGGAAGATATCGACGCCTATCTCGATGCGCACCAGAACAAGACCATGCTGCGTTTCATCACCTGCGGTAGCGTGGACGATGGAAAGTCGACCCTGATCGGGCGGCTGCTGTACGATTCCAAGATGATCTTCGAAGACCAGCTTGCCGCGCTGGAGAACGATTCCAAACGTGTCGGCACGCAGGGGCAGGACATCGATTTCGCCCTGCTGGTCGACGGTCTCGCGGCGGAGCGTGAACAGGGCATCACGATCGATGTCGCCTACCGCTTCTTCGCGACCGAGAAACGCAAGTTCATCGTCGCGGATTGTCCGGGCCACGAGCAGTACACGCGCAACATGGTCACGGGCGCCAGCACTGCCGATCTCGCGGTGATCCTGATCGATGCGAGGAAGGGCGTTCTGGTCCAGACGCGCCGCCACAGCTTCCTGTGCAAGCAGCTGGGCATCCGCAATATCGTGCTGGCGGTGAACAAGATGGATCTCGTCGATTACGACCAGTCCACCTTCGAAACCATCGTTGCCGATTACCGCGCCTTCGCAAAGAACATCGGGATCGAGGATTTCACCGCCATCCCCATGTCGGGCCTGGCGGGCGACAACATCACCGACCGGTCGGACAATACGGACTGGTATGACGGCCCGACCCTGCTGGAAGAGCTGGAAAGCGTCGAGGTGCTGAGCGCGGTTAACGCGTCCAAGCCGTTCCGCATGCCGGTGCAGTGGGTGAACAGGCCCAATCTCGACTTCCGCGGTTTCTCCGGCCTGGTCGCGACCGGGACGATCGCGCCGGGCGACACCGTCCGCTCGCTCCCATCGGGCAAGACCAGCACGGTCAAGTCCATCGTCACATGGGAAGGCGAACTGGAGGAAGCACAGGCCGGCCAGTCCGTGACCATCACGCTGGAAGACGAGATCGACTGCTCGCGCGGCGATGTGCTGGCGACAGCCGATGCTCCGCCCGAGGTATCCGACCAGTTCGAGGCGACGCTGGTGTGGATGGATGACGAGCCGATGACGCCGGGCCGTGCCTACTGGCTGAAGCTGGGCACGCAGAACGTCTCCGTGACGGTGCAGGCGCCGAAATACGAGATCAACGTCAACGACCCGGGCAATACGGGATCGCATCTCGCTGCCAAGACGCTGGAGCTCAACTCCATCGGCGTGGCCGAGATCACGACCGACAAGCCGGTGGTTTTCGAAGCCTATGAAGACAACCGCGCACTGGGCGGTTTCATCCTTGTCGACAAGATCACCAATCGCACCGTGGCCGCCGGGATGCTGCATTTCAGCCTTCGCCGTGCGCAGAACGTGCACTGGCAGGCAACCGATATCGGGCGCGAGCACCATGCAGGGCTGAAGAACCAGACGCCGCGCGTCCTGTGGTTCACCGGCCTGTCGGGCAGCGGAAAATCGACCATCGCCAACGAGGTGGAAAAGCGCCTCAGCCTGATGAACCGGCACACTTTCCTGCTGGATGGCGACAATATCCGTCACGGCCTGAACAAGGACCTGGGCTTCACCGACAGCGACCGGATCGAGAATATCCGCCGCATCGGCGAAGTGGCGAAACTGATGGCCGATGCGGGCCTGATCGTGCTGACAGCCTTCATCAGCCCCTTCCGCGCGGAACGCCGGATGGTGCGGGACATGTTGCCCGAAGGCGAGTTTATCGAGATCTTCGTCGACACCCCTCTGGAGGTCGCCGAGGAACGCGATGTGAAGGGTCTCTACAAGAAGGCCCGCGCAGGCGATCTCAAGAACTTCACCGGCATCGACAGCCCGTATGAAGAGCCGGAGAATGCCGAGATCCGCGTCAACACGGTCGAGATGACGCCGGAAGAGGCCGCGCGTTATATCGTCGACCAGATCATGCCGCTGAAATGACGGACACCGCCCCCATGACACCCGCCGACATGAACGACGCGCAGCTGGCCGCGCATCTCGCCCATCACGCGGGCCGCATTCTGATGCAGGTGCGCGAAGCAGGTGTGTTCGAAGGCAAGGCGCTGGGCAATGCAGGCGATGAAACCGCCAACCAGTTCCTCGTCCATGCGCTTCGGCATCTGCGTCCCGATGACGGTCTGCTGTCCGAAGAAAGCAAGGACACCCAGGACCGCCTGTCGAAGGAACGTGTCTGGATCGTCGATCCGGTCGACGGCACCCGCGAATATGGCGAGGCGCGCACCGACTGGGCCGTCCATGTCGCACTGGCGGTCGGCGGCAAGCCGGAAACGGGTGCCGTCGCGCTGCCCGGTCTCGACCTCGTGCTGCGAACAGACGAACCGCAGGCAGTTCCCGCCGCAGCGGACAAGCCGCGCCTCGTCGTCAGCCGCACGCGTCCTGCCAAGGAAGCGGTTGCCGTTTCGGAGGCCATTGGCGGCGAACTTGTCGGCATGGGCAGCGCAGGGGCGAAGGCGATGGCGGTCGTGCGAGGAGAGGCGGAAATCTACCTCCACACGGGCGGCCAGTACGAATGGGACAGCTGTGCGCCCGCTGCGGTGGCACTGGCGCATGGCCTGCATGCCAGCCGCGTCGATGGCAGCCCGCTCGATTACAACCAGGCGGACACCTATATGCCCGACCTGCTGATCTGCCGCCCCGAATGGGCCGAGCGGGTGCTGGCCGAGGTCGCCAGGCTTTAAGGCTTAGTCGTCCAGAGCGGCCAGCAATTGCCGCGCGCGCGACAGATGCGGGCGGTCGTACATCTTGCCGCCGTGGCCGATCGTGCCGACACCGGGATTGTCCTCGAACAGCGCAACGACCTTGCGCGCTTCCTCGATTTCGGCCTCGCCGGGCGTGAAGGCCTCGTTGATCGGGCCGATCTGCGCCGGGTGAATGGCGAGCATCCCGCCGAAACCCTGCCGCCGGACAGTCGCCGCACGCTTCGCCAGCCCGTCCAGATCGCGGAAGTCGGTCGCGATCGTCTCGATTGCCGGAACGCCTGCCCTCGCCGCGCCCAAGAGGCATAGGGTACGGGCCAAGATATAGGCAGGGTCGTATTCTCCCGCCTCGTCCACATTGGCCTGCGCCCCGATGGAATCTGAAAGGTCCTCCGCCCCCCAGCTCATCGCAGCCAGCCGCGGTGCACCTGCATAATTGCCAGCTTCGAACATGGATGCAGCGGTTTCCGTGACCAGCGCCATGACCGGCGTCGAACCGGCTTCGATCCCGTTGGCGACCTCCAGCGCGGAGAGGTAATTATCGAGCCGCGCGACCTGCTCGGGCCCTTCCGCCTTGGGCAGCATGATACCGCCCGGCCGCGCAGGCATGACAGCAGCTAGGTCGGCCAGCGGCATCTCGGTATCGAGCGGATTGATGCGAACCCACAGCCGCTCGCGATCGCCTGCGCCTGAAAGACTATCAGCGACCATCTTGCGAGCATCGGATTTGACCTCCGGTGCGACCGCGTCCTCAAGATCGAAGATGGCGATGTCGGCATCGCCCGCGGCCGCCTTGCTCATTTTCTTCTCGCTATCGCCCGGAGCGAACAACCAGCTGCGCATCTTCATCGCTCAGGCTCCCTTCTTCTTGAGGAGCGCCATTCGCAGGCAGCTGCACACGATTTCGTCACGCTGGTTCAGGCATTCGTGGCGGAATGTGACGATGCCGGCTCCGGGCCGGGACTTGCTTTCCCGAAGGTCGGTCACCTCGCTGGTGGCACGCAGGGTATCGCCGATGAAGGTGGGTTTGGGATGGACCAGCTTGTCGTATCCCAGATTGGCCACCAGCGTTCCCAGGGTCGTATCGCCCACGCTGACACCGACCATGAGGGAGAAGGTGAAGGTTCCGTTGACCAGGATCTGCCCGAACTCGCTCGCCTTCGCCGCCTCCAGATCGAGGTGCAACGGCTGCGCATTGTGCGTCATGGTGGTGAAGAGCAGATTGTCGGTCTCGGTGACCGTGCGCCGGATCTCGTGCTCGATCCTGTCGCCCACACTCCATTCGTCGAAATACCGGCCTGCCATTACCAACTCTCCAATTCTTTCCGGTCCGGCTAGTCGTCGCTGCACCCGGCGTGGTCAACCCTGCGGCGCTTGGGGCCCCGCGTGCCGGAAGACATTCTTCCCGTCGGCCATGGCAATAGTCACCGACAGCCCGAACGGCTCGCCGCCCTCCAGCAGGGACAGCGCGTCGGCATCCGCAGGGACGGCAGCGACCCTCTGCCCGCCCGGGATGCGCGCGACGATGGTGCCCGATGCACCTTCGCGGCCGTGCTGAATCGTATAGGTTTCGATGGTTGCCGGGCCGGAATAGCTGTCGAGGCTCTCCACGCCATCCGGCTGGTCGGGGCAGGTTCGCACCCTCTCGCGTGACCAGTCCGCGGCTTCGGTGGAATAGATGCCGCAGGCATATTTGCTCATGAAGCCGCCATTGGCGACGACCATCGCGGTGCTGCCCGGCTGGTTTCGGCACCGAGCAACCGCTTCGGCGATAGCATGGGCCGAGTAGTTGTTACCCGCGCCGCCGAAATAAGGCAGCCCTCCTGTCAGGGTGAGCCCTCGCGGATCGTCCGGCGCTATCCCCATCGCCTCGATCAGGTTGGATACGGGAATCGGGAAACAGCTGTAGATGTCGAAATGATCGACTTCTCCTTGGGCTATTCCGGCGATTTCCAGTGCAGCATTGGCGCAATCGACCGCGCTTTGCGCAAGGTGGAGATCGGCGCGGTGCAGTACGCTCGCTTCCTTCGCGTCGGTCGCGGCGTGGATATGCACCCAGCGGCCGGGCGGAATGCCCAGCTCACGAGCCTTCCCGGCAGAGGCGATCACGATGGCCGCAGCCTGGTTCACCTGGTCGCGCGCGATCATGTCCTTCGTATAGGGTTCGGCCACGATGCGGTTGCGCTGCGTCGGTGTCGCGATGGCGTCCGCCGATTTCTCCTGCGGCGACGCTGCATGTGGATTGCCAGCCGCGACTTTCGTGAACGGCGCGAACAGCTCGGCCATGTGGCCCCGATGCTCTTCGAGCCAGCGACCCAGAACGCTGCGCCGCGCGTTTTCCATCAGCGCATAGACCGGGATCGCGCCGCGCACCCCGTGTGCGACCAGCGTCTGGTCGAGCAGGCCCTTCATTCCGAAGCCGCGATCCTCCAACTGGCCGCCGATCTCCTCGCGCCAGTCGGGCTTTTCGCCCTTCGCTGCCAGCGAAAGCGTGGTGGAAATGGCCTCCGCCCCGACGATAGCGGCCATGTCCGCCCGCCCGTCGGCTATTTCCTGGGCAAGCTCGCCGACCAGTTTCTGCGGCCCCTGCCCGCCGACATATTCGAGAATTGCGCGCGCAGGATTTGCGCCGACGCGCCTTGCAATCGCGCGCGGCGGATTGTCGGCCCGTCCGAATGGAGCCACCGCTGCAGGGGTCGAAATCTCGAATTGCCTTATAGCTGCAAGCACATCGATTGCACCCGCGACATCGCCTCTCGCCTGCGCATCGGCAATCGCGGCGCCCAGTGCCTTCCCGCCGAGGTCCATCGGCGAAAGGGCCGCATAGCCGGAATCGTCCAGCCTTTCCGAAGCCTGTCCCACCCCGATGAAAACCGGGGTGCGCGGGTCGAGTTCGTCGGTCATGTGCGCTTGGTATCCTGCGTTGCGGGAACGGGTCTGTCAGGCCTCTTCGAACATGGCTTTGAGGTCCTTCTTCAGGATCTTGCCATTGGCGTTTCGTGGCAACATTTCTTCCGCAAACAGGATGCGGACAGGCACCTTGAATTTCGCGAGACGGGCCGCGACCCATGCCATGAGCTCGGCCTCGTCCGCATCTTTACCGGGCGCCAGGTGTACCATCGCCACCGGTTCCTCGCCCAACGTGCGGTGCGGCCGGCCCAGAACGGCGGCATCGGTGACTGCGGGATGATCGTAGAGGACGTTCTCCACTTCGGAGGAATAGATGTTCTCTCCTCCGCGGATCACCATGTCCTTCGCCCGGTCGACGATGTAGCAGAAGCCTTCTTCGTCGATGCGGGCAAGATCGCCGGTGTCGACCCAGCCATCGCGGAAAGTTTCCGCCGTCGCATCGGGCCGCCCCCAATATCCCATCACGACCTGCGGACCGCGCGCATGGAGCGTGCCGATTTCACCGGGGGGGAGCGCGTTGCCCTGCTCGTCGACAACCTTGATGTCGCTGACCGGGACCGGCGGACCGGCGCTTTGCGGGCGATGCAGATAGTCCTCCGCCGAATGGCTGGTGACCGTCGCCATGGTCTCCGTCATGCCCCAGCCATTGCCGGGCATGCATCCGAAGGTTTCATGAATCTTCCGGACCAGTTCCGGCGCTGCCGGCGCACCCCCATAGGCAATCGCCTCGAGGCTCGAGAGGTCGAAATTGTCCCGCTCCGGATGCTCGATCATCTGCCAGGCGATGGTCGGAACGCCGCCGGTAATGTTGACCTTCTCGCGTTCGATGATGCCGAATGCCTCCACTGCATCCCAGCGGTGCATGTAGATGAAGGTATGCCCCGAAAAGACCTGCCCCATCAGGCCGGCGGAACAGGCAGTGACGTGGAACAGGGGTATGACCGTCAACCCGACCTTGGGCGCGGGAGCCGGAATGGCTTCACCCCGGCGCAACAATCCGCGCGCTGCTGCATATGCGCTGGAGAGGATGTTGGTGGTCAGGTTGCGATGACTTCCCAGGGCCCCCTTCGGCTGGCCGGTCGTTCCGCTGGTGTAGAAAATCGTTGCGGGATCGTCTGGCGCGATTGCGACGTCGGGTATGGATGTGTCGGGCAGGTCGCCCCATTCGTGCGGCGTCCCGATTATGCTTTCAAGCGCCCGCGCATCGCCGTCCAGGGTCCCGGCCCGGGATACCAGTACGCGCTCCAAGTCCGGACATTCGCTGCGTTCGGGCGCGATGCGTTCCCATCGCTCGGCATCGCAAATCAGGAGGCGGGCGCCGGAGTCCGACAGGCCGTAGGCCAGCTCCTGCCCTGTCCACCATGCGTTCAGCGGAACGCAGATCGCGCCGATCGAGGTCGCGGCAAAGAACGCCACGGGCCATTCCGGCAGGTTGCGCATCGCCAGCGCCACGCGGTCGCCCTTCTCGACACCGCAGGACTGCAATTCCCCTGCTAGCGCAGCGACCGCGCGGTACCACGCTTCGTACGGGACACGCTCGTCCTCGTAGATGGTCATCAGGCGCTCGCCATGACCGCGTGCATGATCGGCCAGGGCGCGCAGCGACGGGGGCGCGTTTTTCCACGTGCGGGTCGGCACGCCGCGAATGTCGTGTGTCTCCATCTCGAACGTCGCGCCCGGGGCGCAGAGAGCCGCTTCTATCTCTGGCATGGAACTGGCCGGCCAACCCGCAGGCGCCGTCCACTGCGCGCCGGCTGCTACCGTCGATGCGATCTCACTCAACTCGTCTCTCCCGATCGGGTATGTTTTATTGTGCAACCGATGCTAGGTCGGAATCAAAGCGCGCTCAAGCGCCAACCGGGGAGAGTTTATGCCGATACCCTTCGAATGTGCCGATGCGGCGGAACTGGGCTTTGATGCCTCACGATTGGAGCGCATCCCGCAGTTCCTGAAATCCGGGTATGTCGAAAACGGCCGCCTGCCCATGACACAGCTGATTGTCGCACGCGATGGCAGGCCCGTGTTCTATGACGCGCAAGGGACAATGGGCGAAGATCGCGAGGGATTGCGGGACGATGCGATCTTCCGGATCGCGTCCATGACGAAACCGGTGACCTCCGTCGCTTTCATGCAATTGGTCGAGCAATGCCGGATCGCCCTGGAAGATCCGGTCGCCAAGGTAATCCCCGAACTCGCCGACCTGCGCGTCTACGCAGGTGGCGGCGGGTCCGTGCCCTTCACGCCGGGCGAGCGGGCCAAGCCCATGCGGTTCGTCGACCTGCTCACCCATATGTCGGGCCTGACCTACGGCTTGCAGAACCGGACGAATATCGACGCCGTCTACCGCGACCATAATCTGGATTTCGCGAGAAACCGGCACGATTCCGACGAATATGTCGAGATACTGTCCACGCTCCCGCTTGAATTCGCACCGGGCCATGGCTGGAATTATTCGGTAGCGACCGATGTTCTGGGCATCGCGGTCGAACGCCTGTCGGGCATGCGGCTGGGGGAGTATTTCCGGCAGCATATCTTCGAACCGCTGGGCATGACCGATACGGCATTCGGAGTTGCACCGGATCAGGCGGAGCGGCTCGTCGACGCCTACCAGTACATCCCCGGCAAGGCACCGCGAATGATAGACGGCGGCAGGCAGAGCAGCCTGACACAGGACGGAAAATTCGACAGCGGCGGCGGCGGATTATGCGGAACGATCGCCGATTATCACCGCTTCGCCGCCATGCTTCTGAACGAAGGGACGTTGGGAGAGGCCCGGATCCTGAGCCCAAAGACCGTTCGCCTGATGCGCACCAATCACCTGCCCGGCGGCGCCGACCTGACCGAAATGTCGAGCAGCCTGTTTTCCGAGGCGAACAATGCCGGCACCGGTTTCGGTCTGGGTTTCGCCATGGTCATCGACCCGGCCAGGACCCTGATGCCTTCCAGCCCCGGCGAATTCTACTGGGGCGGTGCCTATTCGACCGCCTTCTTCGTCGATCCGCTGGAGGGGATCACCATGGTCTTCATGACGCAGGTCTACCCCTCCAGCATCTATCCCATTCGCCGCCAGCTGAAGACGCTGATCTATTCCGCGCTGACGGAAAGCCGCGCCTGACGCCTGACCCAGCACCTTTTCGATAACGAAACACAAGGAGAGACAAATGACTTCACCGATCCGCACAGTGCGACACGACGACGTCTTGGTCATCATATCGTACAATCCGCCGGTGAACGCGCTGGGCCAGAAGGTTCGCGAAGGCCTGAAACAGGGCATCGAGGAAGCCCTGTCGGACGACAGCGTGAAGGCGGTTGTCATCCGCTGCGACGGCCGGACTTTCTTCGCCGGCGCCGATATCACCGAATTCGGCAAGCCGCCCGTCGGCCCGAACCTGCCCGAAACGCTCAATGCGATGGAGGCCAGCGACAAGCCTGTAATCGCGGCGATCCATGGCACGGCCCTTGGCGGCGGCTGCGAGGTCGCGCTCGCCTGTCACTACCGCGTGGCGGTGCCCAGCGCGAAGCTCGGTTTGCCCGAGGTGAAACTCGGCCTGATACCCGGGGCCGCCGGCACACAGCGCCTGCCCCGCGTGGTCGGCGTGGAGAACGCCCTCCCCATGGTCGTCCAGGGAAATCCGATTCCGGCCGGCAAGGCACTGGATATCGGCCTGCTCGACAA
The DNA here is from genome assembly GCF_042851395.1 of Altererythrobacter sp. MTPC7. NCBI lineage: Bacteria > Pseudomonadati > Pseudomonadota > Alphaproteobacteria > Sphingomonadales > Erythrobacteraceae > Altererythrobacter > Altererythrobacter sp. MTPC7. The sequence continues at coordinate 113,713 of NZ_BTGS01000007.1, forward strand.
GATCGTAAACGAAGACAGCCTCGAAGCGGACGCGATTGCCTTCGCCCGCTCGCGCATTGGCAGCCCCGTGCAGCGCAGTTCGGAAGGGACCGCGCATGAGGACGGGATCAAGAACCCCTCCCTTTTCGACGAGTTTCGGGCCAAGCATGCCCGGAAAATTCGCGGCGTCCATGCTCCGGAGGCGGCCATCCAGGCTGTGAAGGCGGCTACCGAGATGGACTATGCCGCCGCGGTCCGGAACGAACGGGAACTGTTCAGCGAACTGATGGTCGGCACGCAAAGTGCGGCAATGCGCCACTATTTCTTTGCCGAACGCGCAGCCAACAAGATCGACGACATCGATCCCTCCACCCGCCCTATCGAAATCGCAAAAGTCGGCATCATCGGCGCAGGTACCATGGGCGGCGGCATTGCGATGAACTTCCTTTCCGCCGGCATCCCGGTCACGATGCTCGAGATGAAGCAGGACGCGCTGGACCGGGGAACAGGCGTCATTCGCAAGAATTACGAACGCACGGCGGCCCGCGGACGGATGAAGCCGGAAGAGGTCGAAGAGGCCATGGGCCGGCTTTCGACGACGCTCGACTATTCCGATCTCAGCGAATGCGACCTGGTGATCGAAGCCGTCTACGAGAGCATGGACGTCAAGAAAGACGTCTTCGGCAAGCTTGACGACGTGATGAAGCCAGGCGCGATCCTTGCGTCGAACACCAGCTACCTCGATGTGGATCAGATTGCACAGGCGACGAAGCGCCCCGGATATGTGCTGGGCCTTCATTTCTTCTCGCCGGCCAACATCATGAAGCTGCTGGAAATTGTGCGCGGTGCAGAAACGCGCGACGACGTCCTGCTCACCGCCATGAAACTGTCCAAGACGATCGGGAAAGTGGCCGTCGTGTCAGGCGTGTGCCATGGCTTCATCGGCAACCGAATGCTCAGTCCGCGGCAGGAACAGGCCAATGCCCTCATCCTCGAAGGTGCGAATTACTGGGATGTCGATGATGTCCTGCTCGAATTCGGCTTTCCCATGGGACCGTTCCAGATGGCCGATCTGGCGGGCATAGACATCGGTTGGCACCGCGACCCGACCAAGGTCACGACCCTGCGCGAAGCGCTGTGCGCCGCAGAACGCTTCGGACAGAAAAACGGAAGAGGCTTCTACGACTACGACGAAGCGCGCAATCGCAGCCCTTCCGAAGAGGTACAGGCGATCATCAAGGATTTCGCCGCAAAAGCCGGCCACACCCAACGCGAAATATCGGCCGATGAAATTCGCGAGCGCCTGCTTTATCCGATGGTCAACGAAGGGGCGCTGATCCTGGACGAAGGCATGGCGCAGCGAGCAAGCGACATCGATGTCGTGTGGATCAACGGTTACGGCTGGCCGCTGACCACAGGGGGGCCGATGTTCTGGGCAGACAAGATTGGTCTCAACACGGTCGTCGCCGGGCTCGAGAAGCACCATCTGCCCGTAAGCGACTACCTGCGAGCGAAGGCAGAAGAGGGCGGAAGCTTCAACTGATACTCGAAGGCGATAGGCCGGGTTGGACCGATGTCCGACCCGGCTTAGCCTTTCCGCGCCTTCGTCTCAGGCGTCTCCCCTGCGAGCTGGCGCTAATCAAAGGGAGTGGGACAAAGCTCAACTGACGAACAGTTCTGCGATTAAAGCCTCGCCGGTCAAACGAAAAAAGCCCCACTGCGAACAGTGAGGCTACCTAGATGCTGCCAAACGAGACAACGGTGGTTGCGGGGGTTGGATTTGAACCAACGACCTTCAGGTTATGAGCCTGACGAGCTACCGGACTGCTCCACCCCGCGTCACCGGTTTATCAGCGTGCAGAGACGCCAAAAGGGCTGCCCTTGTGGGGTCAGCCCTTTGACTTGTGAATGGGTTTTGCAACCACGCCCGCAAGCTACAATGCCTGGCGGCGACCTACTCTTCCAGTGCTTGAGCACTAGTACCATCGGCGCTGTCTGGTTTCACGGCCGAGTTCGAGATGGGATCGGGTGGGTCACAGACGCTTTGACCACCAAGCAATGAAGCTTGCGTGCGGGTTTAATCGATGCACCTCTTTCGAGGGTAATCAGTGGGCGATCTGGCTGTGAGGATCCTCCTCAACAACAGCAGGGCTGTCATTGACAGTGCAGACTCTCAAGCGCGATCAGAACTATTAGGACTGGTTAGCTCCACGTATTACTACGCTTCCACACCCAGCCTATCAACGTCGTGGTCTACGACGGTTCGAAGATACCTTATCTTAAGGGAGGCTTCCCGCTTAGATGCTTTCAGCGGTTATCCCGTCCGTACATAGCTACCCAGCGGCACGCCTGGCGGCATGACTGGTACACCAGAGGTACGTTCACCCCGGTCCTCTCGTACTAGGGGCAACTCCTTTCAAGTATCGACGCCCACGGCAGATAGGGACCAAACTGTCTCGCGACGTTCTGAACCCAGCTCACGTACCACTTTAATTGGCGAACAGCCAAACCCTTGGGACCTGCTCCAGCCCCAGGATGTGATGAGCCGACATCGAGGTGCCAAACGATTCCGTCGATATGAGCTCTTGGGAATCATCAGCCTGTTATCCCCGGCGTACCTTTTATCCGTTGAGCGATGGCCCTTCCACGAGGGACCACCGGATCACTATGACCGACTTTCGTCTCTGCTCGACCTGTCGGTCTCGCAGTCAGGCAGGCTTATGCCATTGCACTCTCGCAGACGGTTTCCAACCGTCCTGAGCCTACCATCGCGCGCCTCCGTTACTCTTTAGGAGGCGACCGCCCCAGTCAAACTACCCGCCATAGAGGGTCCCTGATCCGGATAACGGACCTAGGTTAGACATCAGAAAACAACAGGGTGGTATTTCACAGGTTGGCTCCACTCGGACTGGCGCCCAAGTTTCAAAGCCTCCCACCTATTCTACACAATTCTTTCCTAATGCCACTCTAAAGCTGCAGTAAAGGTGCACGGGGTCTTTCCGTCTAACCGCGGGTACTCCGCATCTTCACGGAGAATTCAATTTCGCTGAGCATATCCTGGAGACAGTGGGGAAGTCGTTACGCCATTCGTGCAGGTCGGAACTTACCCGACAAGGAATTTCGCTACCTTAGGACCGTTATAGTTACGGCCGCCGTTTACTTGGGCTTCAATTCGGAGCTTGCACTCCTCCTCTTAACCTTCAAGCACCGGGCAGGCGTCAGACCCTATACGTCGTCTTGAAGCCGACTTAGCAGAGTCCTGTGTTTTTGATAAACAGTCGCTACCCCCTGGCCTGTGCCCCCTGAAAAGAGTTGCCTCGATTCAGGGCCTCCTTCTTCCGAAGGTACGGAGGCAATTTGCCGAGTTCCTTCAGGATACTTCTCTCAAGCGCCTTGGTATACTCTACCTGACCACCTGTGTCGGTTTCGGGTACGGTCTATATGAAGAGGCTATTTCCTGGATCTGCTTGGCAGCCCGTTCAATCCAATAAGAACGAACTACATCCACAAACCGTCACACATCTTCAGGCCCACGAATATTAACGTGGTTCCCATCGACTACCCCCTTCGGGCTCGTCTTAGGGGCCGGCTTACCCTGCGCCGATTAGCGTTGCGCAGGAACCCTTGGTCTTTCGGCGAAAGGGCATCTCACCCTTTTTATCGCTACTCATGTCAGCATTCGCACTTCCGATATCTCCACCGTCGGTTACCCTTCGGCTTCATCAACTTACGGAACGCTCCGCTACCGCTGCAGTAAACTGCAACCCTAAGCTTCGGTGCATATCTTTAGCCCCGTTACATCTTCGCCGCAGGAACCCTTATTTAGACCAGTGAGCTGTTACGCTTTCTTTAAAGGATGGCTGCTTCTAAGCCAACCTCCTGGTTGTTTTGGGATTCCCACATGCTTTCCCACTTAGATATGACTTGGGGACCTTAGCTGTAGGTTAGGGCTGTTTCCCTTTTGACGACGGACCTTAGCACCCGCCGTCTGTCTGCCAGACAAGACTCGATGGTATTCGGAGTTTGGTTAGGTTTGGTACCGCTCGCGCAGCCCTAGCCCATCCAGTGCTCTACCCCCATCGGCATACATCTGACGCTCTACCTCAATAGATTTCGCGGAGAACCAGCTATTTCCCGGCTTGATTGGCCTTTCACCCCTAAACACAGCTCATCCGAGAATTTTTCAACATTCAACGGTTCGGTCCTCCAGTGCATGTTACTGCACCTTCAACCTGGCCATGCCTAGATCGCCGGGGTTCGGGTCTAATCCAACATACTCATTCGCCCTATTCAGACTCGCTTTCGCTACGCCTACACCTAACGGCTTAAGCTTGCATGCTAGATTAAGTCACTGACCCATTATGCAAGAGGTACGCTGTCACTCCCTATGGAGCTCCAACTGCTTGTAAGCATTCGGTTTCAGGTACTGTTTCACTCCCCTAATCGGGGTGCTTTTCACCTTTCCCTCACGGTACTGTGTTCGCTATCGGTCATGCACGAGTATTTAGGCTTGGAGGGTGGTCCCCCCATGTTCAGACAGAATTTCACGTGTTCCGCCCTACTCAAGTCCTTTTCAATCACTTTTACATACGGGGCTGTCACCCGCTATGGCCACACTTTCCAGAGTGTTCTGTTAGTTCATGAAAAGGCACTGGCCTGGTCCCGGTTCGCTCGCCACTACTACGGGAATCTCGGTTGATGTCTTTTCCTCCGGGTACTGAGATGTTTCAGTTCCCCGGGTTCGCTTCACCAAGCCTATGTATTCAGCTCGGTGATACCTTGTCCACCTCTCTCAGATCACCAGAAGGTAACCGGAAAGAAATGGTGAAGGTGGGTTTCCCCATTCGGAAATCGCCGGATCAAAGTTTGCTCACAACTCCCCGACGCTTATCGCAGCGTGCCACGTCCTTCATCGCCTGTGCATGCCAAGGCATCCACCAAATGCTCTTACCTCACGCTTGAGAATCCACACCATCAACGACAGACCTGCATAAAAGTCTGCGCGCTTGAAGATGGCGCGGAGGATAATCTCAGCCAGATTATTACATCTGATAATGCAATGCAGCAGATTTCAGTCCCTATGGTCCTAAGACCAGCAGAACCGATTTCCGTGCATTACGGCATCGATTAAAAAACCCATTCACAATGTCAAAGACGGCGATCGAAATCGCCTACCCGCCAGATGCGGGATCCGCTTTCTTTTCATCCTGGAGATACTGTCGAATATCTGGTGGAGCCTATCGGGATCGAACCGATGACCCCCTGCTTGCAAAGCAGGTGCTCTCCCAGCTGAGCTAAGGCCCCTTTAGATACAGAGTGCTGCCTTGGCAATGGTGGGCCGAGGAGGATTTGAACCTCCGACCTCACCCTTATCAGGGGTGCGCTCTAACCAACTGAGCTACCGGCCCTCCGCGCCAACTGGCCGAACAGCGCCGGGCGGCGCCAAATCGGCCGAAGGCAGCAAGAACGCCAGCTCAGGCAAATACAGCAAACGCTTTGCAGCGAATGCTGATCTCCAGTGATGAAAGGACATGAGGACGACGGCAATGTTCTTTGGAACTTGCGAAGCACTTCCGATGGCTAGCATCGGCGCTTTCGCAAAAATCCTTAGAAAGGAGGTGATCCAGCCGCAGGTTCCCCTACGGCTACCTTGTTACGACTTCACCCCAGTCGCTGATCCCACCGTGGTTAGCTGCCTCCAGTAAACTGGTTAGCGCACTACCTTCGGGTGAAACCAACTCCCATGGTGTGACGGGCGGTGTGTACAAGGCCTGGGAACGTATTCACCGCGGCATGCTGATCCGCGATTACTAGCGATTCCGCCTTCATGCTCTCGAGTTGCAGAGAACAATCCGAACTGAGACATCTTTTGGAGATTAGCTAACCCTCGCGGGATCGCTGCTCACTGTAGGTGCCATTGTAGCACGTGTGTAGCCCAGCCTGTAAGGGCCATGAGGACTTGACGTCATCCCCACCTTCCTCCGGCTTATCACCGGCAGTTTCCTTAAAGTGCCCAACTAAATGATGGCAACTAAGGACGAGGGTTGCGCTCGTTGCGGGACTTAACCCAACATCTCACGACACGAGCTGACGACAGCCATGCAGCACCTGTCACTAGGTCCCCGAAGGGAAGGAATCTGTCTCCAGAAACCGTCCTAGGATGTCAAAGGCTGGTAAGGTTCTGCGCGTTGCTTCGAATTAAACCACATGCTCCACCGCTTGTGCAGGCCCCCGTCAATTCCTTTGAGTTTTAATCTTGCGACCGTACTCCCCAGGCGGATAACTTAATGCGTTAGCTGCGCCACCCAAGCTCTATGAGCCCGGACAGCTAGTTATCATCGTTTACGGCGTGGACTACCAGGGTATCTAATCCTGTTTGCTCCCCACGCTTTCGAACCTCAGCGTCAATACCTGTCCAGTCAGTCGCCTTCGCCACTGGTGTTCTTCCGAATATCTACGAATTTCACCTCTACACTCGGAATTCCACTAACCTCTCCAGGATTCTAGCCACCCAGTTTCAAGGGCAGTTCCGGGGTTGAGCCCCGGGATTTCACCCCTGACTTGAAAAGCCGCCTACGTTCTCTTTACGCCCAGTAATTCCGAACAACGCTAGCTCCCTCCGTATTACCGCGGCTGCTGGCACGGAGTTAGCCGGAGCTTATTCTCCAGGTACTGTCATTATCATCCCTGGTAAAAGAGCTTTACAACCCTAAGGCCTTCATCACTCACGCGGCATTGCTGGATCAGGCTTTCGCCCATTGTCCAATATTCCCCACTGCTGCCTCCCGTAGGAGTCTGGGCCGTGTCTCAGTCCCAGTGTGGCTGATCATCCTCTCAGACCAGCTATAGATCGTCGACTTGGTAGGCCATTACCCCACCAACTATCTAATCTAACGCGGGCCCATCCAAAGGCGATAAATCTTTGGTCCGAAGACATTATCCGGTATTAGCAGTCATTTCTAACTGTTATTCCGAACCTAAGGGCAGGTTCCCACGCGTTACGCACCCGTGCGCCACTCACTCCGAAGAGTTCGTTCGACTTGCATGTGTTAGGCATGCCGCCAGCGTTCGTTCTGAGCCAGGATCAAACTCTCAAGTTTGTGTCACACACCAGACAAGCACGGGGATAACCCCGTTAACCTGCTTGGCATGAGCTTCAAGGAGCCGATACCTGCACTGTCAAACGTAATGGATACGAATGAACATGCATCATCACAAACCACCTGTGGAGGTGATCAGGATGTGGCGTCGGCTTAAGTTAACCGGTTACCGGAGCCTTGAGGTCCCCGGACCGGGCGCCGTCGCCCACATGTCCCTTCATCAAAAACTAACAATGTCAAAGAGCCGACCAACATACTGTGGCGGACAGCGATTGGGCCCCCAATTTACACCGGGGGACCGGCTATCCGAATATGTTGGCGACCGGTTGCTGCGGGGCCGTTGAAGCGTCCTCGTTGCGTCCGGTTAGAGGGCATATATGGGGGGCTTTGATTCTGGTCAACACGGTTTTGCAATTTTGTTTCAAAAAAATCGAAAAAGCCCGGATTCCTGCGGGTTTCAGATGGCACTTTTCTGACAGCCCAAAGCACCGCGAATGGCCTGCCCCGCGACAATCGGCGCGAATCCGCCCGTGAATCGGTGAATCGGCTGCAAATCCTTCATCATTTTTGCCTAGTTCGGCCCCATTGTGATCGAGGCCGCGCCCCAAACAGAATCAGAAGACACCGGATTCGCCTCGCGAGTCCGTTCCGCCGTCGCATGGCGATGGGGCAGCCAGCTGATCGCGCAGATCATCGCCTGGACCTCCACCCTTATAGTGGTGCGGTTGCTGGAGCCCGGGGACTATGGCCTGTTCGCCATGACCCAGGTCGTGCTGGTCGCGCTGAACTTCCTCAACGGTCACAGCTTCGCGACATCGCTTATACAGGCTGACAAGGTGGACGAGCGCCGGATCGGCCAGGTCTTCGCCATGCTCATCATGCTCAATGCCGGGCTGGCGGTCTTCCAGCTGGTGATGGCTCCGGTTGCGGCCGACTATTACAACCAGCCGCAGGTCGACCCGATATTGCGGGTGCAGGCCCTCATCTTCTTCACCACGCCATTCATCGCGATGCCGACCGCCCTTCTCTCGCGCCGACTGGAGTTTCGCAGCCAGGGCCTGGCCAACATGACAGGCGCGATCACCGGCGCGGTAACTGCGCTGGGCATGGCGTGGCTGGATTACGGCGTATGGGCGCTGGTGGTGGCGCCGATCGTGGGCTTCGCATCGCGCGGCATCGTGCTGACCTGGGCAGCGCGCCTGCTGGTCTGGCCGGTGTTCGACATGAGGGGCGCGGGCGATCTTATCAGTTTCGGCGGTGCGCTGACGATCTGCCAGCTGTTCTGGATCGTCCAGAGCCAGAGCGACATCTTCATCGCCGGGCGCTCTTTCGACCTGCATGACCTCGGCCTTTATTCCGAGGCCCTGTTCCTGACGCTGATCGTGACGGGCCGGTTCCTGCCCCCGATCAACGAAGTGGCATTCCCCGCCTATGCCGAACTGCACAAGGCCGGCAAACCGCTCGGCCCGTTCTTCATCACGACGCTGCGGACCGTCCTGCTGGTGACCGCACCTATTTATATAGGGCTCGCCCTGACGGCGGACGAGGCGGTGTATACCCTGTTCGGTCCGAAGTGGACGGAGATGGCGCCGATCGTTGCCGGCCTTTCGCTGGCCATGCCCCTTATGGCGCTGCAGATCATATGCAGTCCGGCGACCAATGCGATGGGCAAACCTTCCGTCTATCTGGCGACGAACGGATTCGGAGCGCTTCTTTATCCCGCGCTGTTCCTCCTCGGCGTGTCGGCCGGGCCGATGGGCCTTGTCCACGCATGGTGGGCCGCGGCGCCGTCGCTTCTTATCGTAACGCTGGCGCTGACCTTGCCGAAGGTCGGCGTTGGCTGGCGGCAGCTTGCCGGGGCCCTCGCGCCCTGCCTGGCCGCGACGTTGGCCATGGCTCTTATAGTGATGTGGGCGAAGCCCGTGCTTCCGCCCCTGCCCCCGCCGGTTACCCTGCTGCTGGTCGGCGCGCTCGGTGCGTCTGTATATATAGGGGTGCTGCTCGTCATCGCGCGGCCGGCCCTGCAAGAGATCCGGACGTTCATCCTCCACCGGGAACTGGACCCCGCCGCCACGGCCTGACGGCCATATTTTGCCGGTCGACAGGCATGTGATATCTCTTGGCCGCGAGGGGTTGATGGAGAGAGTCATGGCGGGACGACTGCAAGGCACGGGCATTCGAGCATCTCTGACAGCAGCGGCCGCCCTCGCTCTGACCCCGATTGCTGCACAGGCGGCGCAGACCACGTCCGAAACCATCCGGTCCATCGAACAGCGGATGAGCATGATCGAAGGCGACATCGTGTCGCTGACCAGCGATCGCCATCGCCGCATGACCGTGCCGGTGACGATAGCAGGCGAGGGTCCGTTCGACTTCATGATCGACACCGGGGCGCAGGCGACCGTCGTGACGCCCGAACTGTCGGAACGCTTCGCCATGACGCCGGCCGGCACGGCAACCCTTGTCGGGATGAGCAGCACGGCAGAGGTCATGCTGGTCGACCTCGACGGGCTGGAATTTGCCGGACGGCAATTCGACAATCTCAGGGCGCCGCTACTGCAGGAACGTCATATCGGGGCCGACGGTATCCTCGGTCTCGATTCGCTGCAGGACCTGCGCGTCGTCATCAACTTCCGCAGTCGTACCCTGACGGTGGGCGACGCCTTTGAAGACGAAGCCGGCGATTCCTTCGAGATCGTCGTGCGTGCCAGGCGCAAACTTGGGCAAATGATCATTACGAATGCGCGCGTCGATGGCGTGCGTACCGCCGTCATCATCGACACCGGGGCCCAGAGCTCGGTCGGGAACCTCGCGCTCAAACGAAAGATAAGGAGCAGGGCCGCCGGGCAGAGCGTGGCAACCGATGTGAACGGGGTGACCACCACCAGCGATTATTCCTTTGCGCGAAAGGTGCGGATTGCCGACCTCGAACTGTCGCGCGTGCCGCTCAATTTCGCGGACGGCCCGGCCTTCGCGGCGCTGGGCCTCGCCGACAAGCCGGCGATCATCCTGGGAATGGGAAGCTTGCGGAGTTTCGATCGGGTGGCGATCGACTTCGCGACAAGGGAAGTCCTCTTCGACCTGCCGGGCGCGGCAGGTCCGCGCAAGAGGGTGCGGCCCAACTCGCGTGCCACGCGAATTGACCACATCTAGCCACGCCATCCCTGCACCCGAACCCGCACCCGCACCGGCGTCTCGCACGAACGGCCCATTGTCGCAGCGGCGCCTGCACACCACATAGCGCCCCGTGCCTCCCGATACCGCTCTTCCTAACGATCGCCCCCCGGCCGACGGCTGGGCGACCATACGTCGCTTCCTCCCCTACCTCTGGCCGAGCGACCGACCCGACCTGAAGCGCCGCATCATCGGCGCGATGGTGATGGTCCTGCTGGCGAAAGGCGTCGTGCTCGCCACGCCGCTGGCGATGAAATACGCGGTCGATGCGATGGCGGGTGCAGACGATACCGGGCGCGATGCGCTCTGGCTCGTCGCGACCGGATTCGTCCTAGCCTATGCAGGGGCCCGCTTCCTGTCGGTGGGGTTCGACAATATCCGCAACGTGATTTTCGAGCGGGTCGGGCAGGTCGCCACCACCGATCTTGCAGAGGACGTCTTCCGGCGCCTGCACCGGCTTTCGCTCCGCTTCCACCTGTCGCGCCGGACGGGCGAGGTGACGAAGACCATCGAACGCGGAACGAAGACCATCGATTCGATGCTCTATTTCCTGCTGTTCAACATTGCACCGACGATCATCGAGCTGATCGCGGTGGGCATCATCTTCTACACCCTGTTCGGGGCCGAGCTGGTGATTGCCACTGCGGCCGTGGTCGTCGTCTATATCGCGATCACCCGCTGGATCACCGAGTGGCGCACCAAATTACGCGCGCAGATGAACGCGATGGACGGCACGGCGCTTGGCCGCGCGGTCGACTCGCTGCTGAATTACGAAACCGTGAAGTATTTCGGTGCCGAATCGCGCGAGCAGGACCGCTATGCCAGCGCCGCGCGCGAATATCAGCAGGCTGCCGTGAAGAGCGAAAACTCGCTCGGCCTGCTCAACATCGTCCAGTCGTTCATCACCAACGCCCTGATGGCAGGCGCGATGGCCTTCGTGGTGTGGGACTGGAGCCGCGGGAACCTGACGGTCGGCGACCTGACGGCGGTGAACATGTATCTGATGCAGCTGTTCCGTCCGCTCGACATGCTGGGCTGGGTCTATCGGACGATCCGGCAAGGCCTCGTCGACATGGCCGAGATGTTCCGCCTGATCGATACGGAAGTCGAGGTCGAGGATGTCCCGGGCGCGCCGGCCCTCACCCCCTCCCCGCCGACCATCGCGTTCGAAAACGTGGTCTTCGGCTACGATCCGGAACGCACGATTCTTCACGGGCTGAGCTTCGAGGTCGCCGCCGGTTCGCGCACCGCGATCGTGGGTCCGTCGGGCGCGGGCAAGTCCACTATCGGGCGGTTGCTCTTCCGCTTCTACGATCCGCAGGGGGGCCGCATCCTCGTTGCCGGACAGGATATCGCCAAGGTTCGGCAGGACAGCCTGCGCCGTGCCATCGGCATCGTTCCGCAGGACAGCGTGCTGTTCAACGACACGCTGGGCTACAACATCGCCTACGGGCTCCCGAGCGATCTTGGCACGGCGAGCGAGCAGCAGATTATCGATGCCGCCCGCGACGCCGCGATCCTGCCATTCATCGAACGCCTGCCCGGAGGGATGGATACGCAGGTCGGTGAGCGCGGCCTGAAACTTTCGGGCGGTGAGAAGCAGCGCGTGGCCATCGCCCGCACGCTGCTGAAGGACCCGCCCATCCTGCTGTTCGACGAAGCGACGAGTGCGCTCGATTCGCGGACCGAGCAGGAAATCCTCGCCACGCTCGACCGGGTCAGCCGCGACCGGACGGCACTGGCGATCGCGCACCGGCTGTCCACCATTGCCGATGCGGACGAGATCCTGGTCCTGAACGAAGGCCGCCTCGAAGAGCGGGGGACGCATGCGCAATTGCTGCGCCGCGACGGCCTGTACGCAGAGATGTGGGCCCGGCAGCAATCGGACGGGGACGCGCGCGCCGAAGCGGCGGAATAGCATTCTCCTTCGCGGTCGCCGGCGGACCCGAATTGGCGAAACCTTGTGCTGCAGTGCAGCGAAGCGTAGGGCGCGGGCGAACCATATCCTGCCCCTGCCACCTGACGGCATGGCGGCTTCCAAACGAAAATCCGGGAAACATCATGACCGCAATGGCTGCGACGTCTTCGTTCAAAGACGACTGGTTCGGCAACATCCGCAAGGACGTCCTGGCCGGCATCGTCGTTGCCCTTGCCCTGATCCCCGAAGCCATCGGCTTCTCGATTATCGCCGGCGTCGATCCCCGGGTCGGCCTTTACGCCTCGATCGCGATTGCCATGGTCATCTCCTTCACCGGTGGGCGCCCCGGCATGATCAGTGCCGCGACAGCCGCGGTCGCCGTCGTCGTGATCCCGCTGGTGCAGGAATACGGGGTGGAATACCTCTTCGCCGCGACGATCCTGATGGGTATCTTCCAGGGTATCGCCGCCATCCTGCGGCTCGACCTTCTGATGCAGTTCGTCAGCCGCAGCGTTATTACCGGCTTCGTCAATGCGCTGGCGATCCTGATCTTCATGGCGCAGGTGCCGCAACTGGTCGGTGTCGGCTGGCAAACCTATGCAATGGTCGCCGCCGGCCTCGCGATGATCTATCTGATTCCGCGCGTGACGACCGCCGTGCCCAGCCCGCTGGTGGCGATCATCGTTCTGACGGTTCTGTCGATCTGGCTGGATGCGCCGGTCAACACGGTCAGCGACATGGGCGAATTGCCCGAAGGGTTGCCCTATTTCATCGTTCCGGATGTGCCGCTGACGCTGGAGACGCTGCAGATCATCCTGCCCTATTCGCTGACAATGGCAGCGGTCGGCCTGCTCGAATCGCTGCTCACCGCGCAAATCGTCGACGACATGACGCATACGGGCAGCAACAAGCAGCGTGAAAGCGCAGGGCAAGGCGTGGCCAACGTGGTCGCGGCGTTCTTCGGCGGCATGGGCGGCTGCGCCATGATCGGCCAGTCGGTGATCAACGTGACCAGCGGCGGCCGCGGACGCCTGTCCAGCTTTATCGCGGGTCTATCCCTGCTGATCCTGCTGGCCGTGCTGGGACCGATCGTCGGACAGGTTCCCATGCCGGCGCTGGTCGCGGTGATGATCATGGTCAGTATCGGGACCTTCAGCTGGAACTCGATCCCCAACCTAACGCGCCATCCGTGGCAGAGCAGCGTCGTCATGCTGGCGACCGTCATCATGGTGGTGTGGACCCACAACCTTGCGCTGGGCGTGCTGGTCGGGGTGCTGCTGTCGGGAATCTTCTTCACCGGCAAGGTGCGCAGCATGTTCGGCGTGGTCCGCACGCGCGAGGCGGACACTGCGACCTATGTCGTGACCGGCCAGATCTTCTTCGCCAGCGTCGATCGGTTCAGCGAATCCTTTGGGCGCGAAAGCGCGCGGCCCGACCCCGCCGATCACGTCATCATCGACGTCAGCCGAGCCCATTTCTGGGATATTTCGGGTGTCGATGTCCTCGACAAGGTGGTCGAGCGCATGCGCCGCAACGGTCGCAGTGTGCAGGTGGTCGGACTGAACGAGGCGAGCGCGGATCTGGTCGACAGGTTCGCCATGACGGACAAGACCGGCGTGGAGATCGGCCTGGCTCCGCATCCCTGAGCAGGATTTCGGGGCTGCGTGCCTTCTGGCATCACCCTCAAATTGGAAATTCGTGACCCGTCCGGCGCGTTTTCGCGCCGGACGGGTCAATCGTATCAGAGTATGTACTTGCTGAGGTCCGTATCCTCGGCGAGGTCCTTGAGCCGCTCGCGCACATAGGCCGCATCGACCGTCACGGTCTCGCCCGCATGATCCTCGGCATCGAAGCTGATGTCTTCGAGCAGGCGCTCCATCACCGTCTGCAGGCGGCGTGCGCCGATATTCTCGACGCCTTCGTTCACCTGCGCGGCAATGCGCGCGACTTCACGGACCGCGTCTTCGGTGATGTCGAGGGTGACGTCCTCCGTCCCGATCAGCGCCTTGTACTGAGCCACCAGGTTCGCCCGCGTTTCGCTGAGGATGGCGACGAAGTCTTCCTCCGTCAGCGCGCGCAATTCCACGCGGATGGGCAGCCGGCCCTGCAATTCAGGGAGCATGTCGGACGGCTTGGCGACATGGAAGGCACCGGAGCCGATGAACAGCACGTGGTCGGTCTTCATCGGCCCGTGCTTGGTCGACACGGTCGTTCCCTCGATCAGCGGCAGCAGATCACGCTGCACGCCTTCGCGGCTGACGCTTCCGCCGCGCACATCGCTGACCGCGATCTTGTCGATCTCGTCCAGGAACACGATGCCATTGGTTTCGGCATTCTCCAGCGCGACGCGGGCGACGTCGTCCTGGTCCATGCGCTTTTCCGCTTCCTCGTCGACGAGACGGTCCCATGCTTCGGGAACCTTGAGCTTGCGACGCTTGGTCGGCTTCTTGCCCATCGCCTTGCCGAACATGTCGCTAAGGTCGATCATGCCGACATTGCCGCCCATGCCGGGAATATCCATCGGCATGGAGGGAGCGTCCGTCACGTCGATCTCGACCTCCACGTCGTTCATCGCGTCGTCGGTGATCCGCTGGCGGAAACTCTGGCGAGTCGCCTCGCTGGCATTGTCGCCCACCAGAGCGTCCAGCAGTCGCTCCATCGCGGCTTCGCTGGCCGCTTCGCGCACGGCATCGCGGCGGCGGTCCTTCTCCAGCCGGATCGCGTCCTCGACCAGGTCGCGCGCGATCTGTTCGACATCGCGGCCGACATATCCCACCTCGGTAAACTTGGTCGCCTCGACCTTCACGAAAGGGGCGTCGGCCAGCTTTGCCAGCCGGCGGCTGATCTCGGTCTTGCCGCAACCGGTGGGTCCGATCATCAGGATGTTCTTGGGCGTCACTTCATCGCGCAGATCCGCGCCGAGGCGCTGGCGGCGCCAGCGATTGCGAAGGGCGACGGCAACGGCGCGCTTGGCGTCCTTCTGCCCGATGATGTGTTCGTCCAGAGCGGCGACGATCGCCTTGGGGGTCAATGCTTCGGTCATGAAATTCGAAAAGTTCCTGATCAGACGGTCTCTAGAGTGACCTGGTCGTTGGTGAAGACGCAGACCTCGGCGGCCACGGCCATGGCCCGGCGCGCGATCTTCTCCGCGTCGTTCTCGTAATCGGAAAGCGCCCGGGCAGCGGCCAGCGCATAGTTCCCGCCGCTCCCGATCGCGGCAATTCCGCCCTCGGGCTCCAGAACGTCGCCATTGCCGGTCAGGACCAGAAGCGTGTCCGCATCGGCCACGATCATCAGGGCTTCGAGATTGCGCAGGTATTTGTCGGTCCGCCAGTCCTTCGCCAGTTCGACCGCGGCACGCATGAGCTGGCCGTTATACTGGTCCAGCTTGCGCTCCAGCCGTTCGAACAGGGTGAAGGCATCGGCAGTCGCGCCCGCGAATCCGGCGACGACCTTCCCGGCTCCGATGCGGCGCACCTTGCGGGCGTTCGGCTTCATCACCGTATTGCCCATGGAAACCTGGCCGTCGCCGGCAACGACAATCTTGTCGCCACGCTTGACGCCGATGATGGTGGTGCCGTGCCACGGCGTCAGGCCGTGGGCTTCGTGTGAACTGCTCATGCCCCGCGATATGGGGCGCAAGGCTTCCGTATCAAGCCGGACGCCAGCGGAAAGGCCGGCCGTCCCGCAGGCTAAACCTCAGTTGCCGGGACCGACCGGCGCATTGACGGTGCCGATATTGCCGAACAGGTCTTCGAAGAAGCTACGTTCGCGGCCCAAGGTCGGCGTCTCGTCGCCATCCGGCGAGAGATAGACGACGTCTTCGATGCCCGAATTGTCGACCGATACGACATTGCCCGCTTCGTCGAACCGGACGGCGAGCACGTTATGCATCTCGATCCGCGGACGGACGAAGGGTTTGCGGCCCGTCGTGCTGGAAACGTAATACCAGATCGGCTCCCCGAACTGGCTGGTGAAGCTGGGCCGGCCCAGCGTCGATTCGACCGAACGACGATTGTCGATCCCCGGCTGGATGGAACTGGTGAGCTGTTCGCTGGCGATATAGCCCGCGCCTTCTGTGATGGAGGTGCAGCCACCCAGGCCGAGGGTCAGCGTTGCCATGGCCAGTACAGGCGCCAGGGCAGGCTTGGCAGAATTCCGCCGGCGCGCGTTGGACAGCTTCATCACTCTCGATCCTTCAAATTCTTCCGGTCTTCCGACCTGCCTGCCAAGGTCCGCCTTTAAGCGGGTCTTGCCGGGCCTATATAGGTTGCACTCCGCCTTACGGGCGTGCAGCGCTGCTGGCAACTTGTGGTTGCCCCGGACGGTATCCGGCCGGGACTTGGGCCACACGGCAGCCACCGCGTCTCACTGGCGCGCACGCATTGAATTGCGGATGAACATTCACGCCACTCGCGGAGCTTCGAACAGCGATGTCCCTCTTCTCCAGAATCTTCAACCGGCAGCCCGATCCGAAGGAAGAGATACGCCCCCTGTGGCACCGGCTCGTGGGATTGGCGCGGGACCCTGCCTGGTATGCCGAATGCGGCGTGGCCGATACGCTGGAGGGCAGGTTCGATATTCTCAGCACGATGGTCGCGCTCGCCATGCTGCGGTTCGAACAGGATCCGGCCACGATCCCGTCCAGCGCCCGCCTGACGGAACTCTTCGTGGAGGACATGGAAGGCCAGCTGCGCGAGGCGGGTATCGGCGATCCCACCGTCGGCAAGAAAGTCGGCAACCTCGTCAGCGCGCTTGGCGGCCGGACCGGCGCGCTGCGCGAAAGCCTGGCGGAAGGCGATGCGGCGCTTGCAGCGGCGATGGAGCGCAATGTCACCTTCATCGAAGGCGGATCGCCGGAATGCGTGGCGCGCAAGGTAAAAAATCTCGCCGTCGTCATGACGGGCATGCCCTACGAGCATCTGCTGGACGCGGAGCTACAGCTATGAGCACCCGAGCGCCTGACACGCCCGAATTGTCCCGCCCGGTCCGCCTTCGCCAGGTGGATGCGAAGCCGGTGCGGATCGAGGCGAACGAAAGCGAACGTGCCGCGCTGGCGAAGCGGTTTGCCATTCCGTCGATAGAGAAGCTGGAAGCTGACCTTGCGCTGGATTCCGATGGAGACCGGGTTCGCATCCATGGCGAAATGATAGCTGCGGTCACGCAGGACTGCTCCGTGTCGGGCGAACCCTTCGCCGTTGATCTGAAAGAGCCGATCCTGCTTGTCTTCGTCCCCGCCGGCGAACAGGCGACCGAGGACGAGGACGGCGAAATCGAGATCGAACTGGAACGCGAAGAACTCGACGAGATCGAGTATGACGGCGACGCGATCGACCTTGGCGAAGCGGTCGCGCAGACGCTGGCGCTTGCCATCGATCCCTATGCCGAGGGACCGGACGCCGACCGTTTCAGGGAAGAGAACGGCCTCCAATCCGAAGGGAGCGAGGACGGGCCGATGGCGGAAATGCTGGCAGCGCTCAAAAAGAGTTAGGCAGGCTGACAAACGAAAAAGGCCGGCACGCTGCTCACATGCCGGCCCTTTTTCCTGTCCGCTGTCGGTAGAAAGCCTGATCAGAAAGGAATGTCGTCGTCGAGGTCGTCGTAGTTCGAGCCGCCGCCCGAACCGCCACCATTGGAACCACCGCCGGAGCCGCCTCCGCCCTGGTTCCATCCGCCGCCGCCGGAACCTCCACCCGAAGCACCGCCGCCATAGCCGCCACCGCCGCCGTAGCCACCGCCACCACCGCCGCCTCCCTGGCCGCCGCCAGGACCATCCAGCATGGTCAGCGTGCCATTGAAGCCGCGCAGCACGACTTCGGTCGAATAGCGGTCATTGCCCGACTGGTCCTGCCACTTGTGGGTCTGCAGCTGGCCTTCGATAAAGACCTTGCTGCCTTTCTTCAGGAAACGCTCGGCCACGTTGACGAGGCCTTCGGAGAAGATCGCGACCGTATGCCATTCGGTCCGTTCCTGCCGCTCGCCGGTATTGCGGTCTTTCCACTGCTCGCTGGTCGCGATGCGAAGGTTGCAGACCTTGCCGCCATTGCTGAAGCTGCGCACTTCCGGGTCGGCGCCCAAATTACCGATCAGCATTACCTTGTTGAGTGACCCGGCCATGTATCTTCCTCTTTCGCTACAATCCTAGGGCGAGCGCGCCCCAGTACGTGATTCCCGCGAATATGTAGGCCAAGGCGAACAGATACCCCAGCATGAATAGCGGCCATTTCCACCCATTCGTTTCGCGGCGCGCCACGGCGGTGGTCGAAAGGCAGTGCGGGGCGAACACGAACCATGCGAGGAAGGCAAGCGCGGTCGGCAGGCTCCACCGCGCGGCAATCTGGTCGCGCAAGGCCGCTTCTGTCTCTTCCTCGTCCTCTGCATCGACCGCATAGGTCGTCGCGAGGCTGGCTACGGCAACCTCGCGCGCGGCCATCGCCGGGATGAGCGAGAGGGTCATTTCGCGGTTGAAGCCGACCGGTTCGAAAGCCGGCTGGATGGCGGTCGCGATCTGGCCTGCGAAACTGGCGTCGAGCTGGCTCTCGCCCGGGTCGGCCTTAGGGAATGTCAGCAGGAGCCACAGGATCACGGTCGCGGCAAAAATGATCGTACCGGCGCGGCGCAGGAACACCCAGGCCCGCTGCCAGAGGCCGATCAGCAGGTCCTTGATCGCGGGAAGCTGGTAGCGCGGAAGTTCCATGATGAAGCCCGACGCCTGCCCCTGCGCGACCGTGCGGCGCAGAACCAGCGCCATGATCATCGCGCCGACGATACCGGCAATATAAAGCGCAAACAGGACCAGTCCCTGCAGGCCGATGCCCGGCCCGACCGTGGTCGCGGGAATGACGGCCGCGATGATGACGGCATAAACCGGCAGGCGCGCGGAACAGGTCATTAGCGGGGCGATGAGGATAGTGGTCAGCCGGTCCTTCGGATCGGAGATCGAGCGGGTCGCCATGATGCCCGGAATGGCGCAGGCGAAGCTGGAAAGGAGCGGGATGAAACTGCGCCCCGACAAGCCCACCCCGGCCATCAACCTGTCCATGAGGAAAGCGGCGCGCGCCATGTAACCGGTCGATTCCATGACCAGGATGAAGGCGAACAGGATGACGATCTGCGGCAGGAACACCACCACCGAACCGACGCCGGCGATGACGCCTTCGGTGACGAGATCGCGCAGGAACCCGCCCGGGAACGTCGCGACGACCCATGCCGCCGCCGCTTCCGTCGCGCCCTCGATCAGGCCGATGAACGGGTCAGCCCAGGCGAAGACCGCCTGGAAGACGACGAAGAGAAGGCCGAACAGGATGACCGGACCGAGCCACGGATTGAGCAAGACCTTGTCGAGGCCAGAACGCATCCGGTAGCCAGCGCTTTTTCCGACCACTGCGCCCTTGGCGATGTTGCGCGCGGCAAGGCGTCGCTCGGTCAGGTCGAGATGGGGGCGGGTGTGGAGCTCGGCGTCACCGGTAAGCGCTTCTTCGATGGCAGAAGAAAGCTCGTCCAGCCCCTTCCGCCGCACGGCCACGGTCGAGATTACCGGTACGCCCAGCGCCTGCGACAGCGCGCCTGCGTCGACGCTCAGTCCGTCGCGGTCGGCGAGGTCCACCATGTTGAGCGCGACGACGGTCGGCCGTCCCAGCTCCAGCACTTCCTGTGCGAAGACGAGGTGTTGTTCCAGATTCGCCGCATCGAGGACGAGGATCAGCGCGTCAGGCGCAGCTTCGCCCGGAAACTCGCCGTGAACGACCTTGCTGGTAACTTCCTCGTCGGGGCTGGACGCGTCGAAGGCATAGCTGCCGGGCAGGTCGATCAGTTCGACCGGTGTTCCTGACGGCAGGGCCATGCGGCCGGCCTTCCGCTCGACCGTGACACCGGGATAATTCGCGATCTTCTGGCGCGCCCCGGTCAGTTTGTTGAATAGCGCGCTTTTGCCCGCATTCGGGTTTCCGACAAGGGCGACTCGGCGCATCTCGGTCATGGAAAACCCGCGCTCAGGACGGCGTGACGGACATGGCAGCGGCGTGAACGCGCCGCAGGGCGACGGTCGTGCGCCCGATCGTTACCGCCAGCGGGTCCGCGCCGCCGAATACGCCGCGAAACTCGACAGCAACTTCGGCGCCGGCATCGAGGCCCAGCGCACGCAGCCGCTTGGCATCGCCGGGCGCCACGGCATCCCAGTCCACGCCGGTAATCCTGGCCGGACGGCCCGTCTTCAGGGTAGCAAGGTTCATGGCCCGCCTGCTCGCATGCAGGACGCCATATTGCAAGTGATTATCAATAAGAGTTTGCGTGCAGCGCGCAGCGCTTATCGCGCGGGATACCGCAACCGGCCGAGGAAGCGGGTCACGCTGAACCGCTCCCGGTCATTGCCGAGAAATTGCGATTTTACCTTCTCGAATTGCATCACATTGTCGATACGGCGATCGAGGAACGCCATGGTATCGGCCTTGCCCTCGCTTTCGTCCCCGACGAACACGGCAAGGACAGACGCGTAAAGCGCCGCCAGTATGGTGCGTTTCGTATAGTGGTTGTAGTCGGTCGAGACATCGCCGGCGAGCCGCCACATCAGGTCTGCACTACGCCAACCCGTGCGCAGGGAAACGCGCGCGTTTTGCGGCATTGCCATGATCGACAGGGCGCGCCTCAGGGCTTCTTCCTGTCCCGCGACCGCTTCCAGCCGGTAAGCGACCAGCGCACGGATGCGCTCCCGTATCTTCAGGGCGGCGAGTTCTTCCGCCGGCATGTCCCGGACCATTCGCGCATCGATCGAGTCGATCCATGCAGTGATCATCGCCATCGTCCCGCCCTTGAATGCAAGGCGGGCGACGTCGGGATCGACGCCCTCGATCTCGGCCGCCATCAGCAGCGCGTCGTCGCCCCAGCCATCGAAAATGGCCGAGTCGGCAATGGCCGGAGCCAGTGCGATCCGGAGTTCGTCGAGCGTCAGGTCCTGCGGATTATCGATCATGGATCAGAAACTGGGCCCGTAGCTCTGTTGTTCCCCGGCGGCTTCCCGCGCCTCGTCGGCGGCGATAAATTCGTCGAGCAGCTGCCTGGAGCCGGTCATCTCGGCATAATTGCGTGCCGAGCGGCCCGAATTATCGTTCCGGTCGGGATTGGCACCGTGTTCGAGCAGGAGACGCACAAGCGCGACGTCGCGGCGGTGCACGGCACCGATCAGCGGGGTTTCTCCAGCAGAGCTGGCCACATCCACCTGAGCGCCCGCCTCGATCAGCTTCTCCACCCCCTCGATATGGCCGAGATTGGCGGAAATCATGATCGGGGTAACGCCCTTCACATTGGCGATATTCGGATTGGCTCCGCGATCGGTCAGGAATTCAATCCACACGGCGTCACGGCGTTCGGCCACGATATGAACGGCCGTATCGCCGGTCGTGATGTCGCGCGTGTTGATGATGGTCTGCCCCGGCGCATCGAGGATATTGGTGACCTTCTGCCCGTCGCGGTCCTTGACCAGTTTCAGGAAGGCATAGCCGTCGGAGAAAAGCGCCTGCGCCGCAGCCGGAGCGGGCAGCGCGGCGCCGCCTGCTGCCATCATCGACAGCGCTGCCAGGGCTGTGCCGCCGGCCCTGATTTTCGCGAAAGGCCCGTGACCCATCATTGTAACTCGCTCCGCTTTCGACCACATATCGTGTCATACGCATTCCGGGATTTGTCGCAGCCGGGCTGCGCCTGTCCCATCTCGACAACAGCGATTAGCAAAGCCTGAACCCTACCGCCATGACCAACACGATTTTTCGTCGCCCGGCCCCGTTGATGCTCGCCTTCGGGCTGGTGTTGGCAGGGTGTTCCGCCGAACCGCAAGCGCAGGGAAGCGGCAATGATTCGCTGCCGCCGCTGGCAGGGGCAGCCATCGGCGGCGAATTCGAACTGGTTTCGGAAGATGGCGAGACTGTCCGTTGGTCGGATTTCGACGGGCAATACCGGACGGTCTATTTCGGCTATGCCTATTGCCCCGATATCTGCCCGACCGACAACCAGCGCGCGATGGCGGGCCTGCGCGCCTTCGAGCAAGCCAACCCCGACGCGGCAGCGCAAATCCAGCCGATCTTCATCAGCATCGATCCCGAACGCGACACGCCCGAAGTGGTTGGCGAATTCACCGACGCGTTCCATCCGCGCCTGATCGGCCTGACCGGCTCTGCCGAACAGATCGAGGATGCCGCATCCAGCTTCGCCGTATTCTACGCCCGGGGCGAGGACAGCGACGGCGGCGGTTATCTGATGGACCATTCCAACGTGACATATCTGTTCGGCCCGAATGGCAAGCCGATCGCCACCCTGCCCACCGATGAAGGCGCCGAGGCCGTCGCCGAAGAGCTGGCGAAATGGGTCAGCTGAGGGACCGGTTCTGGGAACGCCCCCTGGCCGACCTGAGCACCGCCGAATGGGAGGCGCTGTGCGACGGCTGCGGCCGGTGCTGCCTGCACAAGATGGAGGACTGGGATACCGGCGAGATAGAGGACACCAATGTGTCCTGCACGCTGCTCGACACGCGGACTGCGCGCTGCCGCGACTATCCCAACCGGAAGGCGACCGTGCCGGATTGCCTGCGCCTTACGCTGAAAATCGTGGAGGATGTGCGCTGGCTTCCCTCTACCTGCGCCTATCGCAGGCGCGCCGACGGCGATCCGCTGCCCGAATGGCATTATCTGCTGAGCGGCGACCGCGAAGCGGTGCATTTGCGCGGGGCAGGCGTGGCTGGCCGTGTCGTGAGCGAGGACGACGCCGGGCCATTGGAGCATCATGTCGTCGACTGGGATGACCGGTGATCGACTGGCTGCGGCGTGACCCTGATGGCGAGGTGCTGCAAATCGCAGGGCGAACGCTGCCTCTGGCGATCGTGCGCCACCCCACGGCCCGGCGCATGGTCCTGCGCCTGTCACCGGACGGACAGAGCGTCAGGGTAACGATTCCCCGCTGGGGCCGCACGGCAGATGCAGTGGACTTCGCGCGGTCGCGTTCGGACTGGCTGGCAGGGCAAATCGAAAAGCAGCCTGGCCGCCGCAGCGCGGTCCCGGGCGAAACCATCGCTTTTCGCGGGCGTGACCTGGCCATCGAATGGTCACCCTCCGCCCCGCGCCAGCCGCGCGCCGATCACGAGCAGGTCTATCTGGGCGGGCCCGAAGACCGGGTCGAGGCCCGTCTGAGAAAATGGCTGCGTGACGAGGCGATGCTCCTCTTCCGGGCCGACGCTGCCGAGTATGCGGCAAGGATCGACCTGCCGCCGCCCCGCCTGTCGCTCAGCAATGCGCGTCGCCGCTGGGGCAGTTGTTCCAGCGATGGAACCATGCGGATCAACTGGCGACTGGTGCAGGCGCCCGATTTCGTCCGCCGGTCGGTCGTGGCCCACGAGACGGCACACCGTGTCCATTTCGACCATTCAAAGGCATTCCACGCCGTGCTGGCAGAACTGTTCGGGCCCGAACTCCCCGCCGCAGACCGCTGGCTGAGGGAACGCGGTCGGGAGCTTTACGCGACCTTCCCATAGGGTGTCGCGGCCTTTAAACCCTCGTTTACCTTGTTCGGCGATAATCGGGCAATGCTCCGCCGCTGCGTCCTCCTGCCTGCCCTTCCCCTGGCACTCCTGATAACCCCTGCCGCCCTGCAGGCGCAGCGCGAATGCCTGAACTGCGGACCGCAGGCCGAAAGCGAGCCGGATCTGCCCGCCGCGCTGCGTAAGCCGGACGACCGCGCGCAGGCGAAAGGCGACAATAACGGCAACGGGAAAGGCGGCGGCAACCGTGGTAACGGCAAGGGAAACGGGGGTAGCAATCGCGGCGATCCCGACCCGGCTACCGTCCCGGGCGATGGCGACCAGCCGGTTGAAGCCGATCCGATCGATGGCTGCGGCAATGGTGCGGGCGGAGGTTCCGGCAACGGCACGCGCGGGAACGGCAACGGACAGGCCTGCGGTGACGGATCGGGAAATAATGGCGGCGGAAACGGGAACGGCAATGGCGGAGGCACCGCTTCGGGCCCACCGGACCTGTTCATCCAGAACGAAATCAATTTCGGCCGCCTGATCCTGCTCGGCAATGGGGATTCCAGCGTCCTGCTCGACCTCGAGAGCGGGCAGAAGATCACGGCCGGAAACCTCGACGATTATGGCGGCGTCACGATGGTGGGCCGCGCGACCGTGACGGGTCGTCCCAACAGCGAAGTTCAGGTGACCTTCCCGGACCGCATCACCATGCGCGATCCGCGCGGGGGCATTGCAGAACTGCGCGAGTTTACCACCAGCCTGCCCATCGTGCCGCGACTGGACGATACAGGCACGCTGGAATTTTCCTTCACCGGCAAGCTCGCCATTACCGATACAATCGGCGATGGCGGCGACCTGCGCGGACGGGTGCCGATCACCGTCGAGTATAATTAGCGGCGAATATAGCCGGGGGCAGAAAGGCCGTACTGGCGCAGGCGCGGATAAAGCCCTATCTTCCGGCCCATGTCCTTCATCTCCCGCTTCAATCCCAAACCGGCCGTGGCCGATTTCTGGACGGAGTTCAGCCGGCCCCAACCCTACCGCGTGCCGATCCTGCTGGCGTCCTGCGCGGCGACCGGCCTGCTGATCTTCTCCTTCACGCAGGAAAAGGTGGTCCTTCCTCCGGAGCGCCCGGAAGTGACTTACATCACTTCGTTTGCGCCCGGACGGACCGACGAGGAAATTCGCGCCGCGAACGTCGCCAACCAGGAACGGCAGGATGCCATTGCCGCAGCGATAGAAGCGCGCGAGGAGCGCAAGCGGGAACTTTACCGGGCGCTGGGCCGTGCATCGGGCATGGATGTCGACGCCATGGAAGCGGAGATCGAGGCCGAGCGGGCCGCCGAAGCTGCGCGTGAAGAGGCAGGCACGTCGCCGGAAACGAGCGCGCCGGACACCGCCGCTAACGGTGATGCGGATACCGGTCCCCGGTGACGGCCGAAGGCGACGAACGGTGGCTGGAGGCAGCGGCAAGGCTGTCCCTGCGCGGACGACCGGCCAGTTTCCCCAACCCCTCCGTCGGCTGCATCATCATAGATGACGGGCACGTAGTGGGGCGCGGATGGACCCGATCCGGCGGCCGCCCCCATGCGGAGGCCGCCGCCCTCGAACAAGCCGGCGATCGGGCCCGCGGCGCCTGTGTATATGTAACGCTGGAGCCTTGCGCCCATCCCTCCCCCCGGGGGCCGAGCTGTGCCGACCTGCTGGTCGCGGCGGCACCTGCGGGGGTCGTCATCGGCCACCTCGACCCCGACCCCCGGACGGCGGGAGAAGGGGCAGAGCGCCTCCGCGGTGCAGGCATAGCGGTAGACGTTGTGACCAGCTCACAGAGCGCCCGCAGTCTTGCAGGTTACCTGACCAGGGCAGCCCATGGCCGTCCGCACGTCACGCTCAAGCTGGCGATGTCGCTCGATGGCTGCATCGCGCTTTCCAGCGGCGAAAGCCAGTGGATTACGGGAAGCGAAGCCCGCGCCCATGTCCACGCGCAGCGGGCGCTCGCCGACGCCATTCTCGTCGGCGGGGCGACGTGGCGGGAAGACCGTCCGCGGCTGGATGTCCGGCTACCCGGCCTCGAGGAAAGGTCGCCTCGAAAAGTGCTGCTGACACGCGGCAACCCGCCCGACGGCGTGAAGGTCATCAACACGCCGGAGCATATCTCCAGGCTCGATGCGCAATATCTTTATGTCGAGGCAGGCGCGCGCACGGCGGCCAGTTTCCTGCAGGCGGACCTCGTCGACAGCCTGCACATCTATCGCGCGCCCATTGTGATCGGCGGCGGCACGGGTTCGGTTGGCGATATCGGCCTGGGTAGCCTTTCCGGGGCGCATGGACGCTGGATGCTGGACCAGCGCCGCCAGCTTGGCAGCGACACCTTCGAAGCCTACAGCCGCCTGCGCTGATCATATTCACGAAAGCGACGCCATGTTCACCGGAATCATCACCGCCATCGGCCATATCGAAAGCGTGGAAGAGCGCGGCGACCTGCATGTCCGCATCGCCTGCCCCTATGCCCCCGAAGCCATGGCGATCGGTGCCTCGATTGCGTGTTCCGGCGTCTGCCTTACCGTAGTGGAACGCGGCGGGTCGGAGGGCGATGCATGGTTTGCCGTCGACGTATCCGCAGAAACGGTTGCCTGCACGGCGCAGGACCAGTGGTCCGAAGGCCGCAGGCTGAACCTCGAACAGGCGCTGAAGCTGGGAGAGGAACTGGGGGGCCACCTGGTGACCGGCCATGTCGATGCGGTTGGCACGGTCGCCCGCATGGAACGCGAAGGTGGATCATGGAGGCTGGACATTCGCGCCCCGGCCGACATCGCCCCCTTCGTCGCGGAAAAAGGCTCCATCACGGTCGACGGGGTGTCCCTGACCGTCAATTCGGTCGAGGACGAACCGGATGGCCAGTTCGTCTTTGGATTGAACATCATCCCCCACACCGGCGAGGTAACGACACTCGGTACGCTGGCGGCAGGCGACAAAGTCAATCTCGAGATCGATGTTCTGGCCCGTTACCTCAAACGCATGGAAGCCTTGCGACGCTGATCACCGCGCCAACTTAAGCGGGGCGGGCGTCAGCCGGGATCGAAATCCTCTCGCGCCATGGCGTATATCAGGTGGACGACGCGGCGGCCCTGATAGCGGTCGAGATCATATTCCGCGGTCCTGTGCGCGCCGATCGCCTCCAGCGCGTAGCGCGAACGGTGATTGGTATCGCCGACGCGGAACCGCACGGTTCCCACATGGGCGAACGCATGGACGAGCATGGCACGTTTCATTTCCGGATTCAGCCCCTTCCCCCAACAGGCGCGCTTGAGGAAGGTGTAGCCGATCTCTACCGAACCCCCATCCTCGTCTTCCGGATCGTAGGCCGTGTAGCGGGTCGAACCGATGATGCTGTCATCGCTCTTGCGAATGACGGTCAGCGCGCCGCCGCTTGCCAGCCCCTGGTCGAAAAAAGGGTCGAATACCTCTCGCCGCCAGCGGTCGTGGATCGGATGCTGTTCCCAGACCATCGGGTCGGAAGCCACAGCGAACAGCGGCTCCCTGTCCGCTTCCTCGAGCGGACGCAGCACCAGCCGCTCGGTATCGAGGGTGGGCTGCAGGTCCATGGCGGATCAGTTCGCGGTCACGTCCGACAGGGCGTCGATGAACTTCTCGATATTGCCGCTAGTCAGGCCTGCGGCATTGATGCGGCCCGATCCGGCCATGTAGATCCCGTGATCGTCACGCAATTTCGCGATCTGGTCCTTATCCAGCTTCAGGATTGCGAAAAGACCGTTCTGATCGGCAAGTTGCGCAAGGTCGAGACCGGGGACACGGTTGTCTGCCGCGGCCAGCGTTTCGCGAACCTGGCGCAAACGCGCACGCATTTGCGTCAATTCGTCCTGCCATTCCTTCACCAGCGCCTCGTCGCCCAGGATGATGCGAATGGCCGCACCGCCATGGTCGGGCGGCATGGACCAGTTGGCACGCGCCAGGGCGTTGGCGTTCGACATGATGGCATCCAGCTGGCTGCCATCTTTCGCCATGACGTAGAACGCGCCGACACGGTCGCGGTACATCCCGAAATTCTTGTCGCAGCTGTAAGCGACCAGGGCTTCGGGCACGGCAGCCAGCACGGTGCGCAGCCCTGCCACGTCCTCTTCCATGCCGTCGCCAAGGCCGTGATAGGCACTGTCGATGATCGGCAGCAACCCGCTCTTCGCCAGTGCTGCCGCGATACGTTCCCACTCCGCAGGGGAGTAGTCGACACCGGTCGGGTTGTGACAACAGGCGTGGAGAAGGACCACGTCCCCCTGCCCTGCGCCCTCGATCACGGAAAGCAGCGCATCGATATTCGCGCTGCCATCGGCGTTGGCGTGGTCGAACAGGACGGGCTCCAGTCCGACATCGGCCAGGATCTGGACATGGTTGGGCCAGCTGGGGGCGCCCATGTGGACGCGGCGTGCACCGGCCTGCTTCGCCAGCGATACGGCCAGCCGCACGGCGCCCGTGCCGCCCGGCGTCTGCATTCCGGCGATGCGGCCGCCCATGTCCGCCCGTCCGTCGGACCCGGCGCCGAAAATATAGGGCATCAGTGCCCGGACGAACTCGCTGTCGCCTTCCGGCCCCAGATAGCTCTTGCTGTCCTGCGTTTCGATCAGGCGTTTTTCGGCCTGCTTGATCGCACGGAAAACCGGGGTCGCGCCATCGTCGGTACGATAGACCCCGACACCGAGGTCGATCTTGTCCGCGCGCTCGTCGGCGGCATACATCTTGATCAGCGCGAGCAGCGCGTCAGGCGATTGGGCTTCTAGACGGTCAAGCATGGCTTCAGCCTTTGCCGCGCCGCCTGCGTGGCCGCAACCCTGTATCGTGCGGCAAAGCCGCGTTCTGCCGTAGCTTCTCTTGGGCTGCTAGAAGGGCAGCCAGCGCTGTTTCTTGGAAAACTTCATGTAGCCGGCGTTCACGCCCAGCCGCAGTCCCGCACCCACGCGAATCGGGATCAGCACGGTATCGCCCTTGCGAAGGTAGCTGGCCGTCATGCCGCCCAGAGCATAGATCTGCCCCTCCCCGGCGGGAAACCGTTCGTAGAGCTGCTCTGTGTCGTAAAGATTGTAGACCAGCACGAAGGTGTTCCCGGCATTCGCGCCCGCATCGAAACCGATCGAAGGTCCGGTCCAGTAGACGGGACGCTCGCCCTCTACCTTGTGATAGAGCGTGCCCGAACCGTAGCGCGCACCGAAGATGAAGGCGCCGCCCGCTTCGCGCCCGACGATGTAGGCATTGGGCTCGCCCTGCTTCTCCAGCAGGTCCTCGATCAGCTTTGCAAGACCCTCGGCGCCGTCACCGAACACGCCCTGCGCCGCGCCGATGAGGTCGTCCTGCTTGTAGGTGGAACCCTGGGCGGCAGCGACCTCGGGGTTCGAGGCAGCTTGCGACGCTGCGGTTTCCGCATCGGGCGCCGTGGCGACGGGATCTTCCCACTGGTAGGCCACTTCCGGACCGGCAACGCTTTCTTCGGGGAAGGCTTCCGCGACGCCGCCCTGCGGATAACCGGGCTGCTGGTCGTCCGGCTGGCGAACCGGCTGTTCGTCGGCATAAACCGGACCGTCACCGGGGGATTCGGAAAGATCGCCGTCGATGCCGGAGCCGAAATCGGCACTCGGATCGATGGTCTGGACACCTTGCGCGGAAACCGGGCTCGCCAGCAGGGCAAATCCGGCGCCCAGCGTCACGAGCGCGTTTCGTAAGTTCGCAATTCCCATCGTCATCGTCCGTCCCATCCATACCGGCAGCCGGAGCAGGCCGCGTGCCGCCCTTAAAAGAGTCGCCCGGCCCTGAAGCGGCAATGAACCCGCGACGAATCGAATCCAAAACACGGCGAGGCGAGTCCGAAACGCCGCTGATCCGGGCATTTGCGGCCTCTGCGAGACGAGCCTTGCCCCCCGCCGGACTGCCCGCTATAGCCCGCCGCCTCGCCGCAATCAGGCGTTCCGGAGACGTGGGTGAGTGGCTGAAACCAGTTCCCTGCTAAGGAACCATACTCTTTAACGGGTATCGAGGGTTCGAATCCCTCCGTCTCCGCCATTTCCCAGCCGTTCGACTACGTTTTTATCGACGCAATGGCGGACCAACTGCGCGCTGGAATGAGCCGCGTCCGGTCCCGCCTTTCGAAGCCCGACGTGGTATTGCTCGCTATCTGAAGCGCCTTTTCTTCTAGAAGCCGTATCGAAGGCCGCCCCACACCGTTCGCGGCACACCGAGGTCGATGGCGCCGTTCGCATTGCGCGTGACGATTTCCTCGTCGAAGATGTTCTCCGCCCGGAAAACCAGTCCCAGCCTGTCGGTCAGCGGGAAACTGGCAAAGGCTCCCAACGTGGTCGCGGCTGGGAGGACCCCGGTTTCGTCATCGCTTTCGAACTGCTTGCCGACATGGCGCAGCGTGGCTGCAATCTTCAGCCCCTGGCGCGGCTCGAATGACAGTGTTGCCGATGCCGTCCATTCCGGCGTCTGGGGTGGACGATTGCCGTCGAGGGAAAGCGATGCACCCTCCCCGTCGATACGCGCATCGGTGTAGGCGATCGTCCCGTCGAACCGCCACGCCCCGCGCGTAATCCTTGCCCCTGCCTCTACCCCTTGCGCGTCGATTGCCGGCAGGTTCTGCCGCTGTCGTTGGGTCGGCGTCAGGGTGACGTTCGCAATCGCGTTCTCCACGCGATTGTCGAAGGCTGTCACGGTCAGTTCGACATTGCTGGCCGGTCGCCAGTCGATACCGGCTTCGTAGCCCACGAGTTCCTCGTTCTCGAGCTCGGCATTGGCCGAAGTAAAGACGGGGAAGACCACGAAAGGCCGGTAGAGCTCATTGAGCGTGGGCAGTCGCAGCCCGCTATAGGCAGCCGCGCGCAGGGACAGCGCGTCCGACGCCTCGAATACGAGGCCGCCGCGCCCGGTCACGGTACAGTCGCTGCGATCCGCGAACCGGTTCTCGAAAACGACTCTGCCGGCAGGATCGCTTTCCCTGAAGAAACCGCCGGTCACAGTGGTGCGATCGGCGCGAATACCGCCCGTCAGGACCAGCGGACCGCGCGCCCAGTCATGCTCTGCGAACAGCCCCAGATCGGTCGTCGTACCTCCGGCACGGCGCCTCGCGGTCAGATTGCCGCTAAACGCGCTGAAGGGCTGTTCCTGCAACTCGCCCTCGCTGCGGCGGTAATCCACGCCAAGCCGCAGGACATTGTCCGGGCCAACCGGAGGCCGCACTTCCAGCTGGCCGCCCAGCCCGGTCGAGGGCGTATTGCTCTGGTCGAGTACCTTCACGAAGCGGGTCGAGCTGATAACGACATTGGAGAAGTTGCGCGCCTGGACATAGGCCAGGGCATCGAACTGCCAGTTGCCGCGCCCGACCAGCCGGACGCTCGCATCCTGCCCGCTTGCAGAGCTGTCCGCACCATCGAACCGCAGGGTCCGGTTGTCCTCGAACGCAAGAACGCGCGCCTGCAGGTCGACGGTTTCGGCAACAGGGAAGACGGCCCGTATTTGACCGGACCGCGCATCGAAGGCCGCCCGCGCGGTCGCAGGCACGCGCTGGTCTTCGGGCGTAGTGAAGAAGCCCTGCCCCCGGTCCCATCGCCCGGTCAGGGTGACAAACCCGGCGCCGAGCTCGGCAAGTCCGGTTGCAGCGGCCTCGGTCTCTGCGCGGTCGTTCACCAGCAGCGACGCGGTTACGGGTCCGAGGTCGCCCGGTCCTGCGCTCTGCATAGCGATCGTCCCCGCCAGAGCGCCCGCGCCGAATGGACCGGACCCGCCGCCGCGCGTGACCGCAATGGCAGACAGCTGCTCGGGCACCAGCGCGGCAAAGGGCGTGTAGCCGAAGAACGGGTCGTTCATCGGCACCCCGTCCAGAGTCACAAGCGCCCGGCTGGTCGCGTTTCCGCCCAGCGCCCGCAAGGTCACCCCCTGCGCCGTAGGGTTCGACGAACGGCTGTCCGAACGGCGGAATTGCTGAAAACCGGCCACGGAAGACAGCGCGTCCTCGATGCGGCCCGATGCCGTCGTCGCGATTGTTTCGCGTTCGATCGTGCGGGTGGCGTAGGCCGGCGTCGATGGCGTCTCCGGCAGCCCTTCGCCGATGACCACGATCTCGGCCGTTGTTTCGTCCGGATTTTCCTGGGCCAGCGCCGGAGCGGAGGCGAGAACGACAAGCGAAGCGGAAGCGAGGTAACGGGTCATGCGGCCCGACTAGCCCAGCAATGCGAAGGCGTCAGCCATTAAAACCGCCCGGAATTTCCGGTCGATATGGCCTTCGGCACAGGGGACTCGCCAATCGGTCATGCGTCCCTTACACATTGTTCGGTTGCAAGAGAGGACCGAACCAATGGGCACAGAAAAGACCCAGGCCAGTCGCGACGAGAGGAAAACCGATTTCGACGTCCTGATCGTCGGTGCCGGAATTTCCGGGATCGGCATGGCTGCACACATGGAAATGCAGTGCCCGGGGCATGAGTACGGCATCCTGGAAATGCGGGAGAATCTGGGCGGGACGTGGGACCTGTTCCGGTATCCCGGCATACGGTCCGACAGCGACATGCACACGCTGGGTTTCTCTTTCGAACCCTGGAAGCACGAGAAGACCATTGCCGATGCCCCGGCCATCATGGAGTACCTGAACCGGATCGTGGACGAGCGCGGCATTCGTCAGCACATCCGCTATGGCCACCGCGTGGTCTCGGCCGACTTCGACAGCGCCGATGCGCGCTGGACCGTGACCGTCGAAACGCCGGACGGGGAACGTAAGCGCCTGACGGCGAACTGGCTGTATCTGGGCTCCGGCTATTACGACTACGACGAGCCCTATGACCCCGGATTCGAACTGGGCGATTACACGGGGCAGGTCATCCATCCGCAATTCTGGCCCGACGATCTCGATTACAGCGGCAAGAAAGTGGTCGTCATCGGGTCCGGCGCGACCGCCGTCACCATCGTTCCGTCGATGGCGGACAAGGCCGCACATGTGACCATGTTGCAGCGCACGCCGACCTGGATATTCTCTCGCCCTGCGAAAGACTGGCTGGCCAATACGCTGCGCAAGATTTTGCCGGAAAAGACCGCGTATCGCATCACCCGGTTCAAGAACATCCGGATGCAGGATTTCGCCTTCAAACTGGCGCGCAACAAGCCGGAAAAGGTCAAGGAAGGCCTGCACAAGCGGATCGAGAAAGCGCTTGGGCCGGATTACGATAAAGCCACCTTCACCCCGCCTTACGATCCTTGGGACCAGCGCCTGTGCCTCGTTCCCGATGCCGACCTGTTCGATGCGATGAAGGCCGGCCGCGCCAGCATCAAGACGGGTCGCATCGCACGCTTCGTGGGAGGCGGTGTGGAGCTGGAATCGGGCGAGCGCCTCGATGCCGACATCATCGTGACCGCAACCGGACTGAAACTGGCCGTCTGCGGCAAGATCGCCATCAGCGTGGACGGCAGCGCCGTCAATTTTGCCGAACGGTTCTATTACAAGGGCTGCATGTTCTCCAACGTACCCAACCTTGCCGTCGTATTCGGCTATCTCAATGCCAGCTGGACCCTGCGCGCCGACATCAATTCCGAATATGTCTGCCGGGTCCTGAACCATATGAAGAAAACGGATACGGACATTGCCGTGCCCAGCCTGTCCCGGCAGCAGGAAGCCGCACTCGAGGAAGACGACATCTTCGATTTTTCCTCCGGCTATATCCAGCGTTCGAAGCATATCATGCCGAAGAACGCGGTGCAGTATCCCTGGCGGCTGAACCAGGAATACGTGCTCGACAGGAAGCGCATGGAAACGGACCCGGTCGATGACGGGCTTCTCGTTTTCAGCCGCGCCCGCGGCAAGGCCGACCGGCAGGAAAACCGGCTGGAAGCAGCGGAGTAGCATGGGCGAAAGGGCAAGCTGGCCAACAGCTTCGCCCTCCCCTAATCGCACCACATGAGCGCAACAGGCAGCAACCGGATATGGACCGCGGGTCTCGTCGTGATCGGCGACGAAATCCTGTCGGGCCGCACGCATGACAAGAACATCGCGCAGGTCGCAAGCTGGCTGCAGGTGCAGGGCATCAGGCTGGCCGAAGTCCGCGTCGTCCCCGACGTGGAGGACCGTATCGTCGACGCGGTGAATGCCCTGCGCGAGGCGAACGACTATCTCTTCACCACCGGCGGAATCGGGCCGACCCACGACGACATCACCGTCGATGCGGTGGCCCGCGCGCTGGGCGCGGGCGTCGTCATCCATCCCGATGCCCGCGCTTTGCTGGAACGCTATTATGCCGACAAGCCGGGAGGACTGACCGAGGCCCGTCTGCGCATGGCACGCGTGCCCGACGGGGCGGACCTTATTCCCAACCGTATGTCCGGGGCGCCCGGCATCCGGATCGACAACGTCTTCCTGATGGCGGGCGTGCCGCACATCACGGCTGGAATGCTCGATGCGCTTACCGGGACGCTGGAAGGCGGAATGCCGCTGAAAAGCGAGACCATCGGCTGCTGGACTTCCGAAAGCGAAGTCGCCGATATCCTGCGCGAGACGGAAGCCGCGCACGAACAATGCCAGATCGGCAGCTACCCTTTCTTCCGCGAAGGCAAGGTAGGGGCCAATTTCGTGATCCGGTCCGTCGATGCCGATGAACTGTCGAGCTGCGTCCATACGCTTTGCGATGCGCTGGGCACTGCCGGGCTCGATTTCACGCCGGGCGGTATCTGAACCCGCCGCGAGGCGGCTTGACTTCCTGCCCGCCTGCATTCCCTAGTGGTTGGGCAGTGGCGAAGGGGGCCGTGTGGAAGTTCTGATCATACTCGCCCTTGTGGGCGCGGTCGGCTGGCTCATGAACCAGGTCCGCGATCTCAAGCGCCGCTTGGAACTGCTGGAAGACCGGCTACTGGCCAGCGACCAGTCGGATGCCGCGAGTGCACCGCCTTCCGTTACTATTGTCAGCAGTGAACAGCCGGCGGGCACCATTCGCTCCGAACCCCTGGAGCGGCCGACCGAACCGGAAGCGCCGGACTCGCAGCCAGAGCCTGTTCCCGACACGGATGAAGTGCCGGCCTCCCTGCCCGGCAGCGTCCCTGCGTCTCCGGAGCGCGCGCAGGATGACGCTTTCTTTAGCGATGCGGACGAGTCTGAAAAAGAGGCCGAACCGGCCCGAAAGCCACGCTTCGACATCGAGGACATTTTCGGTCGCAAGCTGCCGATCTGGGTTGGCGGCATCACCCTGGCCATCGCGGGCATCCTGCTCGTGCGATATTCCATCGAAGCTGGACTGGTCACGCCTTCGGTGCGCGTCGCCATGGCTTTTGTTTTCGGGCTCGGCCTGCTTGCAGGGGCGGAGTTTTCCTATCGCAAGCCCGACCTCGTCGGGGATCCCCGGATACGTCAGGCGCTTGCCGGGGCAGGTCTGGCGACGCTTTATGCCGGGTTTTATCTCGCCGGGACGCAATATGGTCTGATCGGGCAGACATTCGCCTTTATCGGTCTGGCAGCGGTGACCGCAGGCGCGATTGCCTTGTCCTTCCGCTTTGGCTTGCCATGCGCGATCCTCGGACTGGTCG
Organism: Altererythrobacter sp. MTPC7; assembly: GCF_042851395.1. Classification (NCBI taxonomy): domain Bacteria; kingdom Pseudomonadati; phylum Pseudomonadota; class Alphaproteobacteria; order Sphingomonadales; family Erythrobacteraceae; genus Altererythrobacter; species Altererythrobacter sp. MTPC7. Next base: position 148,949 of record NZ_BTGS01000007.1, read on the forward strand.
GCGGGTTTGCGGCTCCATTGCTGGTCGGCGGGGAAGAGGCGAACCTGCCGCTCCTGACAATCTATCTCGGCCTCGTGACCGCGGGCCTGTCGCAGGCTGGCAACCGCCAGGGCCGTCCTTGGCTGTCGATGGCGGCTTTGGTCGCAGGGCTGGGCTGGGGCCTGCTGTTGCTCCTGGCGGAAGATTTCGGGACCGCAGAGGTGCTGGCCCTCGGCATCTATCTCGTCACGCTCGGCGCGGTCCTGCCCGCGCTGATGGCGGGCGGGTCATTCGTGCGCCCTGTCCGTCTCGCCTCTGCCTTTCTCGCCAGCCTTCAGCTTGCCCTCCTGGTCGACCGGGCAGGTGACGGAGCGCTGGCGTGGGGCCTTTACCTGCTCATGGGTGCAGCGCTGGCGGCGCTGGCATGGACGCGGCGCGAATTGCGAGAGGCGAGCGCCGTCGCCATGGTGATCGCGGTCGGCTTGCTTACCCAGTATGGCCTGCCGATTACTCCGATCTTCCATGTAATCGCAGCATCCGTTGCCGCGATCTTCATGGTGATCCCGCTGGTCCATATCGCTCGGCAACCCGCCGAACTAGCCGATTTCGGGAAGGTTGCCGCAGGCCCCATTGCGCTGGCCGCGGGTATTTATGCAGTCACCGGCCAGCCTGCCGCGGATATCGTCGAGCCATTGCCCGCGCTCTGGTGCCTTGCGCTGGCGGCCATACCTGCCACCGGGACCTGGCTGATCCGAGCCGATCAGAGCCGGACCGTGTGGTTCGCGAGCCTCTCCGCATCTGCCATCCTGTTGCTATTCGGTGGGGCGTTGCTGGTCACCCCGTCATGGATTTCGCCCGTCTTCGCTGCCTTGGCGCTCGCCGGTGCGGTTGCGCTGACACATCGCCGGACCGACAGGCCACCCGGTATTCTTGCTGCGGGCTTCGCGTCTCTGGCCGTCATCGTCCTGCTCGTGTCGAACGGGACCGCGAGCGAGATCCTTCGCCTCAGTGCGGGGAACGACGACGGTGTCGACCTGCGGGCCATGCTCCGCTGGTGTTCCGTTTTTGCCGCGCTTGCCCTGTGGGCGTGGCGTGCGCGGCAGCCCATCGCACGTACCGCGCAAGGCATTGCTGCAGCGGCAGGGTATGGGCTGATCGCGCAAATCCTGCCGGATAGCGTGCTGCCCTGGGCCGTCGCTGTGGCCGCAGCGGGACTTTCAGCGGCTCGTTTCGACAGCTTTGCAGGCCGTGCGGTGCTGGTGGCGATCTGCGCGCTCTGGGCACTCGGCCCGGTGGCGGACTGGCTTGCGACCGGTATGGAGGCCGCCGCCGGCCTTGCTCCGCTGGCATTCGACTGGCCAGACTGGCGGACCGGTCTGCTGAAAATCCTGCCCTTCGCCGTTGCAGCGCTGGCATTGAAAAGGGGCTTGAAACTGCCTTCCTCGGTTCCGGCCAATCTACCGGCATACCTGGCAGCCGCTACGCTGCTCATCGTGCTGCACATCGTGTTCAAGCACCTCTTCAACATCGAGACACGGACCGCCTTCGTGGAGCAGGCACTGGCGGAGCGCACGCTCTGGCAGGCGATTTTGCTGGCCATTGCGATCGCCCTGTCGCGCCCACTGCCGCGTATCGGCGCGCAGCCCATGCTCAGGACCGCCGTGGCGGCGCTGTCGCTGGCGCACTTCGCGTGGTTTACAGGCGGAGTGCACAACCCGCTTCTGACAGCGCAGGCGGTCGGCCCCGTTCCGATCGCCAACCTTGCCCTCGCCGCAGGCACTGTGGCCCTTGCTGCGACCTGGATCATCCGGCGTGCAACTGTCGGCAGAGCTCAAGTCCGACTGCGGCAGGCACTCGATGCGGTAGCGATGATCATCGTCGTTGCCGTCGCCCTTGCGCTGCTGCGACAGATGTTCGCCGGGTCGGTGCTGACCTCGCAGCCCCTCGGCCAGAGCGAGGACCTGCTGCGTTCGTTGCTGGGCATCGTCCTCGCCATTGCATTCCTCATCGCCGGGCGGATGCGCGACGAACAGAGCTGGCGCATCGGTTCGCTGGTCCTGATGGTGCTGGCCGTGGCGAAGGTGTTCCTGGTCGATGCCGCTGCGCTGGAGGGCCTGCTGAGGATTGCCAGCTTCATGGCGCTGGGCTTCAGCCTGCTCGGCATCGGTTGGCTCTATGCCCGGCAATTGGGCACACGGAAAACCGCCGCCGAGGATGAAGGACAGGCCGGTTAGGCCCGCCCCTCCAAATCAAACTTCCGTTCACACAGGCGTCTGGTCCCGCTCGATCTCGTCCTGCAGCTTCTGAGCGCCGCGATCGGCCTTTGCGATCGAATCGCGCGAGGCATCGCGGTTGTTTTTCCAGGCGAAGACGATGATGCCGATCAGCAGGATCGGTCCGATGATGGTGACGGCTGTCCAGAGGGCGCCCATGGTATTTTCCTTTCGATTGCTTTCCCCTTCAACGCCCGGGAGAGGCAATCTTTCCGCCCGCGCCCGTCCCGCCTGCCGCAGGGCCCATGAGAAAGGGGCCGGAGGATCGCTCCCCCGGCCCCGTAATCCATGTGTAGTCCTGTAGGACAGCCTGAAAGTATCAGGCGCCTTCGATGCTGCTGGTGTCGATCTTCAGGCCCGGACCCATGGTCGAGGTGATCGACAGCTTGCGAAGATACTTGCCCTTCGCGCCCGAGGGCTTCGCCTTGACGATCGCGCTGGTGAAGGCGTCGAAATTCGTCTTCAGGTCGGCATCCTTGAAGGACAGCTTGCCGATGCCCGAATGCACGATGCCCTGCTTCTCCACGCGGAATTCGACCTGGCCGCCCTTGGCGTCCTTCACGACCTGTTCCACGTTCGGCGTCACGGTGCCCAGCTTGGGGTTCGGCATCAGGCCCTTGGGACCCAGCACCTTACCGAGGCGGCCGACGACACCCATCATGTCGGGGGTGGCGATCACGCGGTCGTAGTCGAGATTGCCTGCCTGCATGTCTTCCATCAGGTCTTCCGCGCCGACCTTGTCGGCACCGGCGGCCAGCGCCTTGTCGGCGTTGTCGCCCTTGGCGAAGACAGCGACCTTCACGTCCTTGCCCGTGCCGCTCGGCAGGGCGACCATGCCGCGAACCATCTGGTCGGCATGACGCGGGTCGACGCCCAGGTTCATCGCGATCTCGACGGTTTCGTCGAACTTCTTGGAACCGTATTCGCGCAGCAGGGCCAGCGCGTCTTCGAAGCTGTAAACGGCTTCCGGATCGAGCTTCTCGGCCCGCGCCTTCTGTGCCTTGGTCAGTGTCGCCATGATCAGCCCTCCACCACTTCGAGGCCCATGGAACGGGCGCTACCGGCGATGATCTTCGTCGCCTGTTCGATGTCGTTTGCGTTGAGGTCCTTCATCTTGGCCTCTGCGATTTCGGCAAGCTGGCTCGTCTTGATCGAACCGATGATGTCCTTGCCCGGCTCCTTCGAACCCGATTTGATCTTCATCGCCTTCTTGATCATGTAGCTGGCCGGCGGCGTCTTGGTCTCGAACGAGAAGCTGCGGTCGGCATAGACCGTGATCTTGGTCGGGATCGGGGCGTTCTTCTCGAGATCCTGCGTGGCGGCGTTGAACGCCTTGCAGAATTCCATGATGTTGACGCCGCGCTGACCCAGCGCAGGGCCGATCGGCGGGGACGGGTTTGCGGCGCCGGCGGGCACCTGAAGGTTTATGTAACCTTCGATCTTCTTGGCCATGATGGCCTCCTTTTCTCACTGTTGCCTGCCGCACGGCGGCTGCAGGCTCATGGTAAGCGGTCAGGCGGTGCATCCTCGAACACACCTCCCGCAGCGGTTTTCCAAAGCTTTGCCGTGGAAGCGCGCCATATAGTCGGCGGGGCCATGAAAATCAACCGATTCGGCCATGGCCGGCCCGCAGCCTTGGCGAAGTTGACAATGTTGACACGGCCCGATCCCACCCAAGCCATACAAACCGTTGAAAACAATCCGGAAATCCACGATTGAGAAGTTGACACATCCTCGGGTGGCGACGCGAAAACACCCTCATCTCCTGCCAAACGCCATGACCGGCAAAGCGCGTGTAGGACAGCGTTTTCTCATGGTGCACCGAAGGAGAGTGGGCTGCCATCCCGGGCCATTCCCGGTTCATACCCCGCGTGATACCGATCCCCCCATGCCAATTTTCCGTCCCCTTTCCGGCCTTCTCGCCGCGCTGCTGCCCGCCATTGCGCTCGCGCAGGACGCCCCGGCTGCGACATCGGAGCGCCTGCAACCGCCCACCCCGGCCCTGATCGACGAGGCGCTGGAAATCGGCGGCGAGGAAATCGAGGCGCGCAAGCTGCGCAGCCGCATGACCGTGGTCACTCATGTGAACGGCAAGGGGCCCTATCGCTTCGTCGTCGACAGCGGCGCCGACACATCCGTCATCGGCCGGAAACTGGCAGGCGAACTGGAACTCGAGGACGGCACGCCCGTGCTCCTGCACGCCGTCACGGAAAGCAAGGTGGTGGACCGCGTGCTGGTGGACGAGCTGCGGCTGGGGCCGACGGTCACGACCGACCTCGAATTGCCCGTGCTTGAAGAAAAGGATTTGGGCGGGGACGGGATGATCGGGCTGGACGCGCTGGTCGAACAGCGCCTGATGCTGGATTTCGAGAAACGTATCATCACGGTGGATGACGGGGCCGGACGCGCAGGCTTTGTCGACCGCGACGGCATCATCGTCGTCACCGCGCGAATGCAGCGCGGACAGTTGATCCTGACCGAGGTGAAGGCGGGCCGCGAAGCGGTCGACGCCGTGGTCGATACCGGGACCGAGGTCACGATCGGCAATTCGCTGCTGCGCGAAAAACTGAAGGCACGCCGCCCGCGCGACCTGCGAACCGCCACCGTCTACGGCGTGACGGGCAAGGCGATCGAAGTCGAGTTCGCCATCGTGGACAAGCTGAAGATCGGCCCCATCACCCTGACGAAGGTTCCCATCGTCTTTGCCGACATCCCTCCATTCGAGGTGTTCGGCATCGCCGATAAGCCGTCATTGCTGCTGGGCACGGACCTGATGGAACAGTTCCGCCGCGTATCGCTCGATTTCGGAGAACGCCGCGTTCGTTTCCAGCTCAAACGATGCGAGGCGCGCGGCGTCACCCTGCGCACCAACACGATCGCCACCCGCATCAAGAGCGAGGAAGAAACCGCCTGCGTCCGCTAGGGCGCTCGCAGGCGAGAAAACCGTCAGTCGAGCAGGAGTGCAAGGTTCACGCGGCCGGTCCCGGAACGGATGAGGCCGATGGTCCGCGCCGCTGCGGTCGAAAGGTCGATGACGCGGTTGCCATGGAAGGGGCCGCGATCGTTGATGCGAACGACCACGCTATCGCCATTGCGCGGGTTCGTGACCCGGACCTTGCTGCCGAGCGGCAGGGTGCGGTGGGCAGCGGTCAGGCGTTCGGGATCGAATATCTCGCCGCTGGCCGTGGGATTGCCGGCCAGTTCCTGCCCGTAAAAGCTCGCCTCGCCATCGGCCATCGGGCTTTCCGATGCGCTCGGCGCGGGATCTGCATTTGCCTGCGTTTGCGCGAGCGGCGACGGATCGAGCGCGGCAACGGGTTCTGCCTCCACGCTGGCCATCCCCTTGCCCAGCTTCACGACGTCAGGCGACGCGCTTTCCTGCCACAGGCCTGCACCGAGGCCGCTGGCCAACAGTCCAACGGCTGCCAGACCGCCGAGCAAATATCGACGTTGCGATTTGAGTTGCATGAAAGCGCGCAGCCGTTCGCGCCGGCTCGGCATGGAATGGCTGGCCGGGAACTGATCCGCCGAACCGTCGGTCCGGGGGCCGGTATGGGCGGTAGAAAGGGCGGCTTCGCTTTGAAAAGGTTGCATACCTGTTCAGCGAGTAGACAGCCCCGCACGTTCCGGTTTTATCCGAAAACGCCAGAATGTTCGGATGAAGGTCCGCCTGCCGCAACATTCATGCGGCAGGCTGGTTTCAGCGGTCAGATGCTTGGAAAGCAGGCTTTGGTCGCAAGGACGCTTCGCCCCATTGCCCGCCGGGTTACTTGACCAGTTCGACCTGTTCGAAGTCGAGTTCGACCGGGGTCGCGCGGCCGAAGATGGACACGCTGACCTTGACCTTCGCCTTGTCGAAATCGAGCTCTTCCACCACGCCGTTGAAGCTGGCGAAGGGGCCGTCGAGCACCTTGATCTGGTCGCCGATTTCGTAATCGACGCTGATGTCTCTCTTGGGCGCGTTCTTCGCTTCCTCGACACCGCCGAAATAGCGTGCGGCCTCTTTCTCGGAAATGGCCTGCGGCTTGTTGTTGGTGCCCAGGAATCCGGTCACCTTCGGCGTGTTCTTGACCAGGTGATAGACATCGTCGGTCATGTTCAGCTTGGCCAGCACGTAGCCCGGCATGAACTTGCGTTCGACCTGCACCTTCTTGCCGCGCTTCACCTCGGTCACGGTTTCGGTCGGCACTTCGACCTCTTCCACGCCGTCGGACAAGCCCAGCCGTTCGGCCTCCGTGAGGATAGCCTCGCGCACCTTGTTCTCGAAACCGGAATAGGCGTGGATGATGTACCAGCGTGCCATGTGTATCAGTCCGTTGTGTCTTGTGAGGATGTGTCTTGTGGGAATTGCGTGCCTGAAAGGTCGCCTGCCCGTGAAGTGCGTAAGCCCGGCCGGATCGCCCCCCGGATCAGGCCGTTAGGATCAGGCCCCCGGGATCAGGCCAGCGTGAGCAGCCAGCTGACGATCGCGCCAAACAGCGAATCGACGCCGAGGAAGAACAGCGACATGACCACCACCATGATCCCGACGAAGATCGCGGTCGTGACCGTTTCCTGCCGGGTGGGCCACACGACCTTGCTGCTTTCGGTCCGCACCTGGCGGATGAATTCGCCCGGCGTCGTCTTGCGCTTTGCCGGGGCGCTTGCCTTCTGTGTGTCTTCGGCCATCGGTCCTGCCGCTTTCGCTCTTCGTTGAACTCTCGCGTCTCTTCCGGGTAGGGCCTCGCGCCGCCCCGAACGATGGTCCGGGAGGGCTGGGAAGCTTTTCGATGTCGGAAAAGACCCGCTCGCATCTAATGGGACCGCCCCCCAAAAGCAAGCCGAGTGAACGCCGCGCGACAGAAAGCCCGCCGGGCTGCCCGGAATCGTCCCAGAAACCCGTTGCAGGTGAAACGGGCGCGCTATAGCACGGCAGCGGCCTTGGGCGCCGAACGGGATCCTTTGGGGGAACAAGAGATAATGACTGCACCTGCACCCGCACCAGCCGAATTGCCGCTAGGCGAACGACTGGTCGCACCTGTCACCAACGTGTCGGATTTCATCTGGGCGGGGACATGGAACGGTGTGGAGGTCCTGCCCTTCCCGCCGATGACGATCATCCTGCTGGGCATCGGCCTGTGGATCATGGTCGGCCTGCGCTTCTATCCCATCGTCAAGCTGGGCAGCGCCTTTGCCGGCCTGTTCAAGAGCCGCAAGGGTGCGGGCGACGGGGAAATCTCTCCCTTCGCAGCGCTCTCGACCGCGCTGTCCGGACAGGTGGGCACGGGCAACCTCGCGGGCGTCGCCACGGCCATCGCGCTGGGCGGACCCGGCGCGATCTTCTGGATGTGGGTGACGGCGCTGTTCGGCATGGCGCTGGCCTTCGCGGAAGGCTCGCTCGCCATCCGCTACCGGGAGAAAACCTCGGACGGCGTCTATCGCGGCGGTCCGATGACCTACATCATGATGGGCCTTGGTCCGAAATTCACCTGGCTTGCCATCGTCTTCTGCCTCGGCACGCTGTTCAGCGCGCTGGTCACCGGCAATTCCATCCAGGCCAATGCCATGGCCGACGGGATGAACGAACTGTTCGGCCTGCCGGAAATCTGGGGCGGCGCGATCACCGCCGTGCTGGTCTTCATCGTCATCATCGGCGGCATCAAGTCGATCGGACGCGTCGCCGAAAGCATCATTCCCTTCATGGCCGCGTCCTATATCGTCATGGCCGCCATCGCGCTGATCCTGAATGCGGGCGACCTGCCGGAAACCTTCTCGCTGATCTTCAACGGCGCCTTCAACCCGCAGGCGGCGACCGGCGGTTTCGTCGGTGCGGCTCTGATCATCGCAATCCGGGCAGGCGTGGCGCGCGGCCTGTTCTCCAACGAGGCGGGACAGGGTTCCACCCCGATCGCGCACGCCGTGGCGCAGACCAACGATCCCGAACAGCAGGGCCGCATGGCTATGCTGGGCACGTTCATCGACACGCTGGTCATCTGCACCATGACCGCGCTCGTCATCCTGACCGTGCGCGGCGAATTCGTGGGCGGCGGCGAGGCGGTGGCCCATGCATGGCAGTCCGACCGCGTCGGCTTCGAGATGACCAGCGGCGCCTTTGCCGCGGCCTTCCCGCTCGACGTGCTGGGCGTTCCCATCGGCGTGCTAATTGCCAGTGTCGCGCTGATCCTGTTCGTCTTCACCACCCTGCTGACGTGGAGCTATTACGGCGAACGCGCCATCACCTTCATCTACGACCGCATTCCGGGTTCCAGCCGGGGCGGCGAGAAGAAGCTGCACATCGCCTGGCGCGTGCTGTGGTGCATCGTGATCTTCCTGGGCGCCGCGCAGCCGAGCGAACTGGTCTGGCGCCTGGGCGACATTTCCAACGCCGCGATGGCGCTGCCCAACCTGCTGGCGCTGGCCCTGCTGTCGGGCGTGGTGTTCAAGCTGGCGCGCGGCCAGAAGGATGCCGGTCCGACACACACCGCCGACACGCCGGAAGAGCCCGAGGAATACTGAGGGCCGACACCGCTTCTCCGCTAAGCGGCGGCACGAACGAAGAAGGGGCCGGATGCACGACGCATCCGGCCCCTTCTTGCGTGTATCAGGCTGTCTTCAACGCTGACCGAAAAGGCGGGAGAAAAAGCCCGGCTCTTCCATCGGCTGCACGGGCCCGTGCTGCATATACCGCAGCGAGGCGTCCTGGTGGGACCGCGGGCTGACCCACTTGTCCGGACGGCTGCTGCGGAAGGACAAACTCGACATGGAAACCTCCATCAAAAAATGCCCCTCCATCCGGCGACCATAATGCACGAGTGGGCGCAGCGGTTCCCGCGGGCGCAAGTGGGGTCGGCGTGGGGCAAACGAGGCAACTGCAGTGAGTGTGGCTTTCATGCACCGGCCATGATTGCACCAACGCCAACGATCAAACCAACGCCTATCGCGCCCGCGCCATTAAGGGCGGGGCGAACGGGAAAACGATGCGGACCGGAAAAACGGCCCTGGCAGGGGTGACAGGATTCGAACCCGTGGCCCTCGGTTTTGGAGACCGATGCTCTACCAACTGAGCTACACCCCTGCAGGGCGGCCTCGCCTCTAGTGTAGCATTGCCCCCTTTCGCAAGAGACAATGCACACGCCTGCCGATGAATTGATCGCTTGCCGCCTTTGCCGGGCGGCGGCATCATGCCGTGGTGCACGCTCCCCTGCCCTCCATCATACCGCCCGACCTGCTGCTGTCGGCATACCGCCAGGGCATCTTCCCGATGGCCGATGCGCGCGACGACAGCGAGGTTTTCTGGGTCGAACCGCGCGAGCGGGCGATTATCCCCTTGGACGGTTTCCACCTGTCCCGCTCGCTTTCCCGCACGATCCGGCGGGGCCGGTTCGAGGTCACTTGCAATACCGCCTTTCGCAATGTCGTGCGCGAATGCGCAGGGCCGCGCGACGATGCCGAGGGGACTTGGATCAGCCGGCGCATCGAACAGAGCTATGCCGGCCTGCACGAGGCGGGACACGCGCACTCCATCGAATGCCGGGAGGATGGGAGGCTGGTCGGCGGGGTCTACGGCGTCGCCTTCGACAGCGTGTTCTGCGGCGAAAGCATGTTCAGCCGCACCACCGATGCCTCGAAGGTTGCGCTGGCATGGCTGGTCGGCCTGCTGCGCCGCGCGGGCTGCCGGGTCTTCGACTGCCAGTTCATGACATCGCACTTGAAATCGCTGGGGGCGGTCCCGCTATCGCAGGCGGACTATCTGAAGAAAATCGCAGCCGCCCGCATTCCCCAGCGGCAAAGCCTGGTCGAGGCTTACGAATCGCTGCTGGACGATGCGGCAGCCGATCCCTCTTCCTCGCCGGGGAAGCTCATCGCGCAGTCCTTGACCCAGACGTCGTAGACCGGGTGCTCCACGACATTGACGCTGGGCGTCTGCTTGAACAGCCAGCCGGAGAAGATGCGGGCCCACTCGTCCTCGTTCTCGGCATTCTGCACCAGCACCTGGACGAATGCGCCCGTCTCGCGCGGCAATTCCCACGGTGCGGTCCGCTCGCACGCGGACAGGCGGATGATGATATTGCCGATGCGGCGCGATTCGCCGGGGCTCAGCTCGATATCCTGCGAGACATTGTTACGCTTGTTCAGAAGGCCCAGCGTCGCGACACGCTCTTCCATCGGACTGCCGATCTCGGCTGCGCGCGCGACGTCTGCCGACACCACCGTCTCGTCCACGTCCTCGCCCGCATCGGTTCCGTCTTCCGACAGGATGGCATCCTGATCGGCGTCGGTCGTCTGCAGGTCGTCGGGGATTTCCGTTTCCAGCGCGCCCGGCTGGGGCGCCTCGTCGGAACACGCGGCCAGGCCGAGCGCGGCAACAAGGACCGGGAACAGCGGGCGGGCAATCCCCATGATCAGTCGCCGGGGGTCCACGCTTCGTAATCGCCGACCGCGCGGGCACGCTTTCCCCCGCGCTCCAGCGCGCCTTGCGGGCGATAGGCGCCCGCCGTGCCGGTCGCGTTGGGCGTGTAGTCGGTTTCCCAGATCTTTGCCGGCGGCAGGTGGCTTTCGGGCACGCCGTCGAACGATCCGTGCAGCCAGCCATGCCATTCGGGAGGCACGCGGCTGGAATCGTTCGCGCCGTCATAGATGACCCAGCGCCTCTCGCGGCCGGAATAGGACCCGCCGGTGGGAAGGTCGGACCGCTTGTTCTTCGCGCGGTAGTACTTGTTGCCCTGCGCATCGGTGCCGACGTGCTCGCCGCGGCGCGCGGTGAACAGGCTGGTGCCGATGGTGGCACCGTCCCACCAGGTGAAAATCTTGCCAAGGAAGCTCATGGCGCCAGCCGATAGCGTCTAGCCACGTGGCGAGGCAAGCAAATGCTTGTGGCGGGCATCGCCCCCTGTCACCATTCGACGCGGTCGCCGGCCTCGATTCCCAGTTCCTCCGCCAGGCCGCCGCGAATTTCCAGCACCGCAGCCGTGGGACCGATCGCGGAAACCGATTCGAGCGAATAGGGCGTCGTCATCGCCGCGATGTTCAGGATGCGGCGGTCCTGCCCGATGAAGATGATGTCGAGCGGGATAGGCGTATTCTTCATCCAGAAACTGGCGATGCCGAGGTCGCTGCGCGGAAACAGCATAGCCTCGTCGTCGGCCAGTTCGGTGCGGAACATCAGGCCCTGTGCCTGCGCCTCCGGCGTGGTGGCGACTTCCGAGGTGAAGACATGCGCCTCGCCATCCGCCGTTACCGTCACCGGCACCAGCGGCAGGTTGGAAACGGGATGGCGCATCTGGGTTGCTGCAGCGGGCGTCGCTTCGGCCGCCGGCTGGGGCGAGCAGGCGGCAAGGGCGAGGGCAGGCGCTGCAAGGACCAGCGACAGGCGCCGCCGGGTGCCCCCGGTAACGCGCGCGGCGATCATTCTTCCCATTCGGTCAATTCGTCCAGCCATGCGTCCAGTTCCTCTTCGCTGCCGGCATCCAGCACGCGGCGCGTTTCGGAAAAACCATGGCCTGCCCTTAGCATGGCGGCAAGATGCTTCTCGCGGGTCCTGGGATCGGCTTCGTCCAGCGCGAAGGGGCCGATGCGTTTCTTGCGTGCCATCAGGATCGCGGCCTTCGCCCGCGCGGGCGCGCCCGTGTCCATGTCCTCGCGGATGGTTTCCGCCACGCCGGCCTCGCGCAGGGCCTCGCCTACGCGGCGGGGGCCGTATCCGCGGCGCAGCAGGTCGCGCTTGCGCATCCGGGCATAGGCCTCGTCGTCGAGATATCCGCGCGCGGCGAAGCGTTCGGCGATTTCCGCAGGATCGGCAGGTTCGCCCCCGCTCGCCTCAAGGTCCCAGCCGCGGGCATGGAGCTTGCGATCGAGATAGCGCACCAGTTTCGCCTTCGTCGTGGCGTAGCGCGAGACATAATGCAGGGCGAGTTCTTCCAGCCGGTCGCCGTCGAGGGGCTTTGGCGGCCTCTTCTCGCGGTGCGTCTTGCGGTCTGTCTGCGGTCGCTGGCCGGGCACGGCTGACCCCCTTTCGCCTTATTCGTGCCACACTCGGCATCAAATGGGAAAGTGTGACGGTGCGATTACAACAAAAGAAATGTATGCACCCCGCAGGGGATGCGCTGCGATGGCGCGCTATATACGGGTTTCGCCTTTTCCTGACATGACTGACACCACGCCGACCGCCGATCTCGTTCCGACGCCGAACGACTGCCCGCTGCCACGCAAGCTGGCCGATTTCGCGACCTTCAACGACGCCGTCGATTACGCGGCGCGTAGCGAGAAGGGGCTGAATTTCCACGACATGCGGGGCACGCTGGTGCGCCCCTATCCCTATGCCGAAATGCGCGAGGACGCGCTGGCCATGGCCTATCGCCTGATCGCGAGCGGGGTGGAGAAGGAAGACCGCATCGCCCTGATCGCGGAAACAGGCCCCGATTTCGCCGCCCTGTTCTGCGCCTGCAGCTATGTCGGCGCATGGCCGGTGCCTCTGCCCCTGCCCACCACTTTCGGCGGGCGCGATTCCTATGTCGAGCAATTGTCGAACCAGTTGCAAAGCTCCGATCCGAAAATGCTCATCTATCCGCCGGAAATCGGCGAGATGGCTGCTGCGGCCGCGCAGGCACAGGGATGCGAAGGCATCGACTGGGCAACGCTGGCAATGCGCGACGGACCGGTGGTGGAGCTGCCGCAGGCCAGCCCGGACGACATCTGCTACCTGCAATATTCCAGCGGCTCGACGCGCTTTCCGACCGGAGTCGCGGTCACCCACAAGGCGCTGCTGCACAATCTCTACGGTCACGCCGCATCCATGGCGGTCGGCCCCGGCGACCGTGTGGTCAGCTGGCTGCCGTGGTATCACGACATGGGGCTGGTCGGCTGCTTCCTGTCGCCCATCGCCAACCAGGTCTCGATCGACTATCTCAAGACCGAGCATTTCGCGCGCCGACCGCTCGCGTGGCTGGACCTGATCAGCCGGAACCAGGGCACGACGCTCAGCTATTCGCCGACCTTCGGCTACGACATCTGCGCACGCCGCATTTCCAGCCAGAGCAATGTGGCCGAACGGTTCGACCTGGCGCGCTGGCGCACGGCGGGCAACGGCGCGGACATGATCCGTCCGGACGTGATGCAGCATTTCATCAACGCCTTTGCCGATGCCGGCTTCCGGGCCAGCGCCTTCACGCCGAGCTACGGACTGGCCGAGGCGACGCTGGGCGTCACCGTCATGCCGCCGGGCGAAGGTATCCGCGTGGAACTGGTGGAGGAGGAGCGCCTGTCGGGCAGCCCGCGCAATCTCGACCGCCCGGCCCGCTACCGCGCGATCGTCAATTGCGGCAAGCCGATGCCCGACATGAAGGTCGAGATCAGGGACGAACGCGGCAATGTGCGCGGCGATCACCAGATCGGCACGGTCTGGTGCGCCGGGCCCAGCATCATGCACTCCTATTTCCGCAATCCCGAAGCCACCGCCGAAGCGCTGGTCGACGGATGGCTGGACACCGGGGACATGGGCTACATGGCGGACGGCTATCTCTATATCGTGGGCCGCGCCAAGGACATGATCATCATCAACGGCAAGAACCACTGGCCGCAGGATATCGAATGGGCGGTGGAGCAGCTGCCCGGTTTCAACCACGGCGATATCGCGGCCTTCAGCATCGAGGACGAAGGCGGCGAGGAAGCGCCGGCCGTGCTGGTCCATTGCCGCGTTTCGGAAGAGGAGGAGCGCGTTCGCCTGCGCAATACCATCCGCGAGAAGGTGCAGGCGGTCACCGGCATGAACTGCGTGGTGGAACTGGTGCCGCCCCGCACCCTGCCCCGCACCTCGTCCGGCAAGCTGAGCCGCGCGAAGGCCAAGCGCCTCTACCTTTCGGGCGAGATCGAGCCTTACGAGCTGGCTGCTTGAAAAGCGTGTCTTAGCCCCTTAATACAGTTGTATGCACGGCCCATCCCCGGGCGGTGACGAGGAGGCTGGACAGACGCGCATATGGCGACGAACGAGACGACAACCCAGACGAAGCCCGCATTCGACCTGACACCGCCCGACCCCGTGCCCGACATCGCGCCGGAAAAGGCCGCCGGCCTGGTGCCCGTGTCGGAAGAGGTGAAGGACAAGCTGGCGCAAAAGGTCGAAGGCTTCGTCGCGGATCTCGTCTCGGCCGATGCCAATTCCCCCGAATTCGGGGAAAAGGTCGACCAGCTTACCAATATGGGCCGCAAGGAAATCATGGCGGCGGCCTCGCATTCCAACCGCTTTCTCGACCGGCCCGTGCGCGCGATGGACAAGGATAACGGCGTCGGCGCCGACCTTGCCGAACTGCGCAGCGTGGTGGAACAGCTCGATCCCGGCAAGAAGGGCAAGCTGAGCAAGGGGCGCAAGCTGCTGGGCATCATCCCGTTCGGCAACAAGCTGAACGGCTATTTCCGCAGCTACCAGAGCGCGCAGACCCACATCCAGTCCATCCTGGAGAACCTCGCCAGCGGCAAGGACGAGCTGCTGATGGACAATGCCGCCATCGATGTGGAGCGCAAGAAGCTGTGGGAGGCGATGGGCAATCTGGAACAGATGATCCACATCTCCAAGACGCTGGATACCCGGCTGGAGGAAAAGGCGAGCGAACTCGACGCGGTCGACCCGGCCAAGGCCAAGGCCGTGCGCGAGACCGCGCTGTTCTACGTCCGCCAGCGCACGCAGGATCTGCTCACCCAGATGGCGGTCAGCGTGCAGGGCTATCTGGCGCTGGACTTGGTGAAAAAGAACAATGTCGAGCTGGTGAAGGGTGTCGACCGCGCCAGCACCACCACCGTCGGCGCGCTGCGCACGGCCGTGACGGTGGCCGAGGCGATGACCAACCAGAAACTGGTCCTGGGGCAGATCACCGCGCTTAACGACACGACGGCGGGCATCATCGACAGCACGTCCACCCTGCTGCGCGACCAGACCGGCAAGATCCACGAACAGGCCGCCAGCAGCACCATTCCGCTGGAGACGCTGCAGCGCGCCTTCCAGAACATCTACGACACGATGGACGAGGTCGATTCGTTCAAGCTGCGCGCGCTCGACAGCATGAAGCAGACGGTCGACACCCTGTCGGACGAGGTCGAGCGGTCGAAAGGCTACATCGCCCGGGCCGAAGGGCAGGCGCAGGCATCGCGGCAGGTGGCCACCAGCGACCTGCTGAGCATCGAAGGCTGAGCGCGGAAGGATGAACGACCTCACCCGCAATTCCGACCGGCTGATCCAGGAAGCCCGCATGGTGCGCGACGACAATCGTTCGGGCGGCCGGCACAGGCGTGAGTCCATCGGCCAGGGATCGCGCCGGATAAAGCGCGCGAACTGGGTGAAGCGCATCCGCAACGTGCTGATCGCGGTCTTCGCCATCTGGGTCGCGGGCGGCATCGCCGGGGCGATCCTGAACGGCATCGGTTTCATCGGCGTGATGAGCGTGCTGCTCGCTACCGTCATCGCCATCGCCGTCTTCTCCAGCTTCCCCAAGGTGAAGGTCCCGGGCCGGGCCGACATCAGCGCATCTGCGGCGAAGGGCGATGCGCGCCAGCTGGTCGGCAGGACCGAGCTATGGCTGGAAAGCCAGCGCCCCGCCCTGCCCCCTCCGGCCGCGAAAATCGTGGCCGATATGGGCGTGCAGCTCGACGCGCTGGGCATGCAGCTGGAACGGGTTCCGGCGGACCATCCCGCCACGCGCGAGGTGCGGCAATTGGTGGGCGAGACGCTGCCCGACATGATCGACAGCTATCGCGGCATCCCCGACCACCTGCGGCGCGAGGAGAGGGCCGGGGCCACGCCGGACCGCCAGTTGACCGAGGGACTGGGCAAGATCAGCAAGGAAATCGACCACGTGACCCGGCAACTGGCCGAAGGCTCGCTGGACGACCTTGCCGTGAAACACCGCTATCTGGATTACAAATACGGCGATCCTGCCGATCCCGTCGCTGCGGACCCGGCGAAGGAAGGCTGAGACCATGCGCGTCCCGATCCCCCATTCGCTTCCCAAGGAAGAAGTCCGCCGCCGCCTGCGCGAACGCAGTCATGAACTGGCCGACCATATACCGGGCGGCATGGCCGAGGTCGAAACGGGCTGGCCCAGCGAAGACCGGATGACCCTGTCGGTCGGCGCGATGGGGCAGACCGTGGCCGGTTTCGTGGAAATCGAGGATGCCCGCGTGGTGGTGGACCTGACGCTGCCGGCCGCCCTGTCTTTCTTCGAACCGATCGTGAAGGGCGCCTTGCAACAGAAGGGCCAGAAGCTTCTCGGCCCCGTCTAACATTTGTTAGGCATCACAAAACCTTGGTTTCGTGTGCCGGGTATGGTTGTCGGCACTTCGGGGCTTGCGGCAGGACCGACCTTTCGCCATTGGAGTCCCTGGAGGCCCGGCCAAGGGTCGAAGGGTGCGTGACCATGTCGCGTATTGGCGGAGATTCGACGTAAGCATAGACAGACGAGCTCCGACGCTTCGTTCGCGCCTGAAAGCCGCGACGCGGGCGGAGCATGACCTGCTCGATGCCATGCTGGGCGCTCTCGAGCTGGCCGATTCCGCACAATATCGCACGTTCCTCCAGGTCCAGTACGCAGCGCGCCGCCCGGTCGAAGACTGGCTGGCGACTTACGAAATGTCGATTCCGGTACCGCCTGCCATGTCCCCGCTCATCGCGGCCGACCTCGGCGAATCGGGGGAAACGCTCGCGAACCCGCAAGGCGGCACTGTCCCCGCATTTTATCCTACTGCCGGTGCCGACCCGCTGGGCGCGGCATGGGTCTTGGCCGGATCGTCGCTCGGCAACCGGGCAATGCTCGCCGACCTCGGCAAGCGCGATGCTCTGCCAGCTGCAGTCCGTTTCCTGTCTTCGCCCGACATGGTCGCCTATTTTGCCGAACTGCGACGCGCCATCGAGGTGCCTTGCCCGGATCCTGCGGACGCGAGCGCCGCGATAGCAGGCGCGGCGGCGTGTTTCGGCCACTTCCGCGCCGTGTGCGAGGCCATGCTGCCTGCCCGCATCCGCGAGATGGCAGCATGATCCAGCGCTATCCCAAGGTCGACCTGACCAATTGCGACCGCGAGCCCATCCACCTCATCGGCTGCATCCAGCCATTCGGCGCCCTGCTGGCCTTTGCCGATGACTGGACCGTCAGCCATGCGAGCGCCAATGCCAGTGAAATGCTGGGCAAGGATGGCCCGGTCGCTCTGGGCACCCCGCTCAGCCAGGTCATGACCGAAGAGGTCTTTGCCCGGCTGCGCACCATGTCCGCCTCGATTTCGGGCGATATCGTGGAGCGGATTTTCGGTGTCGACCTGACGGGCAATGGCGAATTGTTCGATGTCGCGGTGCATGACAGCGCATCCACCATCGTCGTCGAATTCGAGCCGCATTCCGATAACGACGTGTCCGGCCCGTCATCCCTGCGCCCGCTGCTTTCCCGCTTCGAGAAGACTGCGAACTTGCAGGACCTGCTGGAGGAAGGCACGCGCCAGGTGCGCGCCATCCTCGGCTATGACCGCGTCATGCTCTACCGCTTCCATCCCGACGGCAGCGGCGAAGTGGTCGCGGAGCAGCGGCATTCCCAGGTCGATTCGTTCCTCGGGCTGCGATACCCCACCTCAGACATTCCGCAGCAGGCCCGCGCCCTTATGGTGCGCAACCGGTTCCGCGTCATCGCCGACATGGAAGCGGAAGAGGTTCCCGTCCTGCCCGAACGATCGGTCGACGGAACCGTGCTGGACCTGTCGATGAGCGTGCTGCGCGCGCATTCGAAGATGCATGTCGAATACATGCGCAACATGAACGTCCGCGCTTCGCTCACGATCTCGCTGGTGATCGACGGGCAGCTGTGGGGCATGTTCTCGTGCCACCACATGACGCCGCGCCTGCCGGGTTTCGACCAGCGCACGATGGCGGAGCTGTTCTCCGAACTGTTCTCGCTTTCGGTAGAGCGGCTGCTCAATGCCGAGGCGCGCGGGGTCCAGACACTGGGTGACGATTTGCGCCAGCGCCTGCTGCGCAGCGTCGCCGATGGCGGCAATCTGAGCGAACAGCTGTTCGCCCTGCGGCAGCCGATCAACAAGGCCATCCCGCATGACGGCATCGCCTATTTCGTGGACGGCGAATACCGGCTGGAAGGGCATGGCCCGAACGAGGAAGAGTTTCGCGCAATCCTGCCCGCGCTCAATGCCAGCAATGGCGGCCGCGTCGTGGTCAGCGAAAACCTGTCAGGCACGTTGCCCGAAGCGGCCGGGTTCGCCCGCAAGGCCGCTGGCGCATTGATGTTGCCCATTTCGCGCACGCCGCGCGATTATTTCATTCTTTGGCGCCGCCCCCTGCCGCAGGTCGTGACCTGGGCGGGCAATCCCGAAAAGGTCCTGATCGAGGAAGAGAAGGGCCTTCGCATCAGCCCGCGCAAGAGCTTTGCCGCGTGGCAGGAAACGGTTGCCAATCGCAGTGCGGATTTCTCCGATGCGGAAATCCGGTTGGCGGAATCGCTGCGCATCGCCCTGCTCGAAGTCGTGCTGAAAATGACCGACGAGGTCGCGGTCGAACGCAAGAAGGCGCAGGAAAAGCACGAATTGCTGATTGCGGAGCTGAACCACCGCGTCCGCAACATCCTGAACCTCATTCGCGGCCTCGTGAACCAGTCGAGCCACGAAACGCGCGACGGCAAGGAACTGGCCGAACTGATCGGCGGGCGGATCGGCGCGCTGGCATCGGCCCATGACAACATCACCCGCGAAAACTGGTCGCCAGCCTCGCTGACCGGCCTGATCGAGAACGAGGCGGAAGCCTATCTCGGTGCGAAGCGGTCGCGTTTCTCCGTCGTCGGTGACGATATGTATGTCACGCCCGAGGCCTACACCGTCATTGCGCTGGTCATCCACGAGATGACGACCAATTCGGCAAAATATGGCAGCCTGTCCGACGGGACCGGAACGCTGACCGTCACCCTGACACGCAATGCGGCCGCCGGCCTGGAAATCGAATGGCGCGAGGCGGGCGGACCGGAAGTCAGGGAACCCACGAGACAGGGGTTCGGCAGCACCATCATCCACCGCTCCATCCCGCACGAGCTGAAAGGCGAAGCGGGCATCACCTACGACCCCGCAGGCGTGGTCGCGCGGTTCGTCATCCCTGCGACCCACCTGCGCGAAGTGCCGGATGATGCTCCCAGCCGGACGGGCGCTGTGACTAAGGTCGAGCCGGGCAGCGTCGTCCAGGAGGCTTCTCAGGATATTCCGGGCGACGTGCTGCTGGTAGAAGACAGCCTTATCATCGCGCTCGACGTTGAAGGCCTGCTGGGCGACCTCGGCGTCGCCAAGGTTCGCGTTGCGTCGTCCGTCGTCCAGGCCCTGGCCATGCTGGACGAGAAAAAGCCCGACTGGGCCATTCTCGACTTCAACCTGGGCGAAACGACCAGCGAACCCGTGGCCGAGAAGCTGGCCGCATCGGGCGTGCCGTTCGTGCTCGCCACCGGTTATGGCGAGATGGCCGACCGATACGGGGAAACCGGTGCCAGCGGCGTGCTGCAGAAGCCTTACGGCAAGGACGAACTGGAGAAGGCTCTCGCCGATTATCGGCCTTGAGCGTTACTTCAGGGGCGCCGCAACCAGGGCGACGCCGTCATCGGGCCAGGCCACCCTGCCCATTCCCGGCGTCCACGCGCACGCACCGGCGAGAACCGTCTCCTCACCGACCGCATATTCCCCTGAAAGCGGGATGATAAGGGCACGTCCGGCCAGGCGCTCGTATTGCTCGGTACCGGGCGCACCGCAAATCCGCTCGAGCCGGAAATGCGGGCCTTCTACCAGCACGGCATCGCCCGTTTCCGGCAATTTGCGAGACCGCCCCGCATCGTAGGGTGCGCGGATCGCGACTTCCAGCGCGGCATCGAGATGCAGCTCGCGCGGGCGGCCGTAATCGTACAGGCGGTAGGTGATGTCGCTGTTCTGCTGCACCTCGATCAGCGACAGTCCCGGCCCGATGGCGTGGATGGTACCTGCCGGCAGGTAGAAGAAATCGCCCGCCGCAACCTCATGCCATGCCAGCAGGCTCTCGATCGATCCGTCGAGCGCGGCGGCCCGCAATTGGCCTTCCGAGACCTCCTGCTGCAGCCCGATGGCCAGTTTCGCGCCCGGCTGTGCATCCAGCACGTACCAGCACTCTTCCTTCCCCCGTTCGCCCGGCGGTGCGTTGCCATCCCCGGGATGGCACTGGACCGAGAGTTTCTCGCTGGTGAAGAGATACTTGACCAGCAACTGCTCCAGTTCGGGCGGAGGCTCGAACCAGATTTCGCCGATCGGGTTGCCGGACGGGTTGGAGAAGGGGTCCGGCAATTCGCGCCGTCCCCACACCTTCTCGACCGTGCGCGTTTTCAGGCGGGCACTCATTTTCCCTTCGCTCCGGCCAACTGGCCGACAGCCTGTGCCCCGTCGGCGCTGGTCACCAGCACCTCGTCGCCGTCGACGACAACGATGACTCCGTCCAGTCCGACGACCGAGATGCGGGGTCCGTCGCTGACGGCCATCACGTTGGAGCATGAGGCAAGTTCGTGCAGCGGCTCTGCAACATTGCCCTGCGCTTCCGCACCGCCTGCCGCGCGCGCCTCGTGCAGGGCCTGCCAGTTTCCGATATCCGACCATCCCATCGACACCGGCACCATGGCGGCCCTGTCCGTGTTTTCCATCACTGCATAATCGACCGATTCCCCGGCGATCCCCTCGAACGGTCCGGCATCCGGGCGGAACGTCGCGCCGTCCGATGCGCCGGCGGCAACCGCCTGCCGCACCGCCTCGGCCATTTCGGGCCGATGGCGCGACAATTCCTCCATGAAGCGCCCGGCCGTGAAGGCGAAAATTCCGCCATTCCAGCTGAAGCGGCCATCGGCGAGGAACTGCTCGGCCCGCGCGCGGTCCGGCTTCTCCACGAAGCGGTCCAGCACGAAGCCGCCCTCCATGGGATCGCCCCGCTGGAGGTATCCGTAGCCCGTTTCGGGACGGTCCGGCGCGATACCGAAGGCCACAAGGCATCCGGACTTCGCGAGATGCGCCGCAGCCTGCGCTCCGGCAACGAAGGCAGGCACGTCGCCGATGTGATGGTCGCTCGGGCAAACGAGCATCACCGCATCATCGGGGAGCCGCGCTGCGGCCAGGGCAATGGCAGGCGCGGTGTTCCGGCCGCACGGTTCGACGATCAGAGACAGGACATCCCCGCCCTGTTCGCGGATATGGCCGACATGCGCTTCCCCGGCGACCACGGTCGGCCCTGCGAAGATGCTTCCATCGGACACCCGGTCCAGCGCCTGTTGGAACAGGGTTCGCTCGCCAAGCAGCGGCAGGAACGGCTTGGGACGCGCCGGCCGGCTCATCGGCCACAGGCGCGTTCCGCCGCCTCCGCACAGGATCACGGGATGGATCAGTTCGCTCATGCCTCAGGCCCTTATCATCGGAATACTGAGATTCCATGACCGGCAACGCTCCGGTTTCGTCAATTGAAGAACCTCTGCTGGTAACCGAAGACAGAGGCCATCGGCTCGCCGTTCTGGTCCCGCGCCGGCTCGAAGCGGATATATTGCGGGGCCAGCCGGCACAGGGCCGCATCCGTTTCCGGGAAGCCGCTCGATTCCCGGATGCGGCATCCGGTCACGCGGCCTTCAGCCGAGACGTTGAGGATTGCGACGGCCCGCCTGCCCACCCGCGCTTCCCGGCCGCCGGGGGGAATGGGGAACAGGGAGGAATCCGAAATGCTTTCCACCAGGCGGGGCGGGGCCACCTGGACCGGGGGGCCGCCCTGCCCTCCGCCGCCTTGGCCGCTGCCCGTGCCATCGCCTGAGCCTCCTGCACCCGTGCCCGAACCGCTGTCTGCCGCCCCGCTGTTCACCGCGCTGCCGGTGGAGGTGGCGCGCGGTGCAGGCGGATCCTCGCGCACGCGGATACGCGGGGTGGGTGTGGCGGTGTCGCGCGGCACAGCTTCGCGCCCCGGATCGCCCTGCGCGCCTTCATCGGGTTCGGGCCGGGGTTCTGGCGGCGGGGGAGGCTCTTCCTCGGGCGGCGCGGTGATTGTCACGGTGAAGGCCTCGGTCACCGACTGCTCCACCCCGGCCGTGAAATCGGGCGCCAGCGCACGGATGAGGCCGTAGAAAATGGCGACATGCAGCAGGGCGATGGCGATCAGCACGGGGACGCGCGGCCTCCGTTTCCTGCTGACGAAATTTTCGCCCTCGGCCATTGTCGCAAATCCCCTCGTCTATGCCGCGCCAATATATCTTGTGACTCTAAACCGGAGGCCGTGCCGCCCGCAAACCCTCTTCGCTCTCTACAATTACCGCGAAGGGGCGAAATATGCAGGAAAACCGGGTGCAAGACAGGGGCTGGGCCAAAGAAAGAGCCGACCCTCCGTTCACGATACGCGCGACGCTCACCGCGCTGGCATGGGGCGTCCTGTTCGGCTGCCTTGCCTATGCCAGTATCGAGACATCGCGCGGCAGCGGGCGGATTGCGGCGGTCTGGGTGCCTAACGCCTTCGCCATCGCATACCTCCTGCGCCGGAAAAGATCGCTGGAGCCGCTACTCTATGCCTGCCTGTTTGCGGGGAACATCGCGGCCAATCTGGCAGTGGGCGATACGCTGGCAAAGGGGCTGGCGCTGTCGAGTGCCAATTCGATCGAGATATTCCTGGCGGTGACGCTGGTGCGCCGACTTTGCGGTCCGACTGCGGATATGCGCGACATCCGCGCCCTGATCATGGTCGCCCTGTTGGCGGGAACGCTGGCACCGCTCGCCAGCGCGCTGGTTGCGACTGCGGCACTTTTCGCCGACGGCGCCGCGCCTGTGGCAGGGTTCCTGAAATGGTGGCTGACCGATGCGCTGGGCATCGTGATCCTGACCCCCTGCCTGCTGGTCATCGCCGACAGCCTGTCCCGCGCGCGCTGGCCCGATGAGCAGGAGCGGCGCGACTGGCTGCTGCTGACGACGCTGGGCACGGGCGCGACGGTCGCGGTGTTTGCGCAGAACGGCTATCCGCTGCTGTTTCTGGTGCCGCCCGTTATCGTGCTCTACGCCTTCAGGCTGGGCAATCTGGGCACCGCGTTCTCGACCATCAAGGTCTCGGTCATCGCCACGGTATTCACCTGGAACGGGCAGGGCCCCATCACGCTGGTCGATGGCGGGCTGACCGAGCAGCTGATCGTCCTGCAGGCCTTCATCGCGTCCGCTTTCCTGATCGGCCTGCCGGTGGCCGCCGTGCTGCACGGGCGCCGCCAGATGACCGAAGCCCTAGCCGCCCGGCGCGAGGAGCTGGACCTGCTGACCAGCAATATCAGCGATGCCATCCTGCGCTTCGATGCGGACGGCATCTGCACCTATGTGTCCCCGTCGGTGGCCGATGTCCTGGGTGTGGGACCGGAGGCGTTCCTCGGTCACAAGACCACCGACCGGATGCATGACGAGGCGCGCGAGACGATCCTTGCGGCCAACGAGCGGCTGATGTCCGGCCAGTCGGCCAAGGAGCGCTTTACCTATCGCCGGCTGATCGACGACGAGAATGGCAGCCCCGTCTTCATCGAGGCGGATTGCGTGGTCGCGAAGAACCCTGTGACCGGCAGCCACGAAGGCATCCTGTTTTCCGCCCGCGACGTGACCGACCGGGTCATCCTGGAGCGGCAACTGGTTCGTGCGCGTCGCCACGCGGAAAACGCCGCCCGCGCGAAATCGGAATTTCTCGCCAATATGAGCCACGAGATCCGCACCCCCATGAACGGCGTGCTCGGCTTTGCCGAATTGCTGCGCAAGGCGGACCTGCAGGAGGAGGAACGGCGCTATGCGAACCTGATTTACGAATCCGGACGGTCGATGATGCTGCTGCTGAACGACATCCTCGACATTTCGAAGATCGAGGCCGGCCAGATCGTCATCACGCCGGAGAATGTCGACGTGTCGCACCTGCTGCAGGGCTGTGTCCGGCTGCACGCGGCGCATGCCCAGCAAAAGGATATCGCACTGTCCGCCTCGGTCGAACCGGGCCTGCCGCCGGAAATCCTGATCGACCAGTTGCGCCTGCGGCAGATCATCCTGAACCTGATCGGCAATGCGGTGAAATTCACGGAAACGGGGCGCATTTCCGTGACCGCGAGGGCGGCGAAAAGCGAACTGGTCGTCGCGGTCAAGGATACCGGCATCGGTATCTCGCGCGAACGGCTGGACGATATTTTCAACCCGTTCCAGCAGGCGGATGGCAAAACCTCCCGCAAATATGGCGGAACCGGCCTCGGCCTTTCGATCTCGCGCCAACTGGCAGAGTTGCTCGGCGGCACGCTGAGCTGTTCGAGCACGCCGGGTGCAGGCTCCTGCTTCACCTTGCGCGTACCGCTGATCTGCGCGCGCGAACGCAGCATCGCCCGGCCCGAGGACGCTGCCCCCTCGCCCGAGCCGATCCTGCGCCGGGATGCGCGCATCCTCCTGGCAGAGGATCACGACGTCAATCGCCTGCTCGTGGGCGCCATGCTGGAGCGATGCGGGCTCACCCCTGACATTGCCGTGGACGGCGCGCAGGCGGTCGAGAAGGTGCTGGCGGCCCGGGCCGGGGGCGCGCCTTACGACCTGGTGCTGATGGACGTGCAGATGCCGGGCATGGACGGATACGCCGCGACCCGGCGGATCAGGGCGGACGGGATCGACGGGGCCGCGCTTCCCATCATCGCGCTGACGGCGAATGCCTTTCCCGAGGATATCGCCGCCTCGCAGCAGGCCGGAATGCAGTCGCATCTCGCGAAACCGCTGGTTTTCGGCGAATTGCTGAAAGCCCTGCACCGGTGGCTGCCTGCATCGGCCGACGAGGCAGGGGCCACGCTTTCCTTCGCGCCCCGCCCCTCCCCCGTGGCCGAAAGCGCGCGGGAGAGATGGCTGGAGAGGCGACGCGAGGCGGTCGAGGCGGTACGCGCGCTGGTGGCGCAGGACCGAATGGACGACCGCGCTCGGGAAGACCTGGCGCGGATCGTGCACAAGCTGGCAGGAACGGCAGGGATGTTCGGCGAGGACGAACTGGGACAGCACGCGGGCGCGCTGGAGCGGGCCCTGAAATCGAACGAGCCCGTCGCCGCCAGTCGCCAGATCGCCCGGCAATTGCTGCAGGCGGCATGAGGAAACGCAAACGGCGGCCCTTCCATGGAGGAAGGGCCGCCGCCTGTGCGATCCCGCGGGATCGCCGTGTCAGGTTCGATCAGAACTCGTAGCGAACGCCGACCTGGATGCGCCAGATCGAGCTGGTCGTGCCGACGAATTCGGTATCGTCCGGGTTGAAGCCCGAGATGATGTACCGGCCCTGGTCGTCCACGCCGCCATCGACGAGGTCCACGAAGTCACCGCGCGAAGCGATGATGTTCGCCCCGTCATCGATGAAGTTCAGGAAGTTGTCGAAGTCCGCGAACAGCTCGAGCCGGTCGTTGGCGATCCCGGTGAAGGATCCGATGAACGGAACTTCCTGGCTCAGGCGCAGGTCGAGGTCGTAGTTCCAGTCGTTACGGCAGGAATTACGGGCGATCGACTGACCGGCGGTGAAGCTGCACTGCTCACCTACTTCGCTGGTGTTCAGGTAGTTCAGCAGGTCGGCCACGGCACCGGCATCCGACAGGGGCGACACGTTCGGGTCGTTCACACCGGTCGGGATGTAGAGAACCGCGTTGTCGCTGCCCGACGAGCTGTCGTTGAACACGCCGCCACCGTCGAAGGTCAGGCTGTAGGGCCGGCCTTCATACGCACGGAAGAAGATGCCCAGCGAGGTGTCGTAGCCGTCGATGAACTGCTCGCGCAGGTTGAGGGCGGCGGAGAAATTGTGCCGCGTCTCGTAGTTCGACGTCGAGATCGCCGGGTTCTGGCGGTCGAAGGCTGCCGTCACGTCGTAGGACGAGGTTGCAGTCGACGAACCGACATTCCGGTTGTTGTTGGAGTCGGTGAAGGCGTAGCCCAGGCGGAAGTTCACATTGCCGCCATCGGTGATGATGCCGCCATTGAAGTTCTTCGCAAGGCTGATCGAGGCGACGTGGCTGTCATAGGACGGGCCGTTGGTCAGCTGGATCTCGTCGTCCCGGCCGGTCGCGAAACAGGCAGGCGTGACGTTGTTGTACACCGGCGGGGTGCCGCCCGAACCGACCAGGGTCGCACCGCAGCCAGCGGCCGTCGGGTCGATTGCAGCGTAGATCGGACGACCGTCGACGGTGAAACCGCCATTGGTGCGAATGTCCGGGGTCTGCGCCAGGTCGACGAAGTTCAGCGTGTCGCGGAACCGCGAGTAGATGTAGTCGAGGTTCAGGCGCCAGCCGCTGAAGAAGCCGGTCGGCGTACCGAAATCGGTCGTGAAGCTTGCGTTGAAGCGCGACACGGTGGGCACGTCGAAATCCGGATCGGTCGACTGGGTGTCCGAAAGGCCGGCAGCCGCTTCGGCAGACGCCGCGATACGGGCGCATTCCGGGAAGCCGGTGAACTGGCCGTTCTCGACAACGGTGATCGAACCGTCGGTATTGGTGATCGCGTCGCACGGACCGAACGTGTCTTCCTGGCCGGTCGAGAAACCGTTGTTGGAGAACGCGTTGGAGAAGTACACGATCGGGTCGCCGCCGGAGAACTTGCCGTAACCCGCGGTGAAGCGGCTGTTCGAGAAGAACCCGTCATTGTCGAATTCGTAAGTGGCCGACAGGCGCGGCAGCAGCACGGTGTCGAGCTTGCTGAACGCATTGGCGTTGGTGAAGCCGTAACGGGCAGCGAACTGCGGGTTGGGACGCGGGGCGTCGCCGTCATACAGCTGGGCACGAAGGCCGGCGGTGATCGAAAGCTGGCTGGTCGCCTGCCATTCGTCCTGGGCGTAGAACGACCAGATGGTACGGCCGAAAGTAGCCGCCGCTTCGTTGATGTCGCCGCTCGGCGTGGCCGAGATGTCGCCGCCGCCAAGAGCGCCGCCGGCAACCGCATCGGCGCCGCCGCCGAACACGCTGGAGAAGGCACCCGGAGCAACGCGGCCAGCCGCGAAATCGTCCAGACTGCGGAAGAACAGCGTACCGGTCGCGTTGATGGCGAACAGGTTGAAGACCTCCAGGTCGTTCACCTCTGCGCCGATCTTGAACAGGTGATCGCCGCCGTCGATGTTCATCTGGAACTTGGCCTGGTCGACCTTCGTGTTCAGCGCGTTGGCCGAACGGAAGATGCCCGGACCGGTGCTGAGCAGGCCGTTCTGGCCGCCCGGGATGAGGCCGCTGGTTTCGTTGGGAACCAGAACCGACAGGCGCACGGTCGGGTTGTCCGACTGCGCTTCACCGAAACCGACCGGGCCCTGGACGTCGGCCACTTCCGAACGGCTGACGCGGATCTCGGTCGAGATCATGTCGGACCAGTCGGAGTAGAGACGTGCGGAGTAGTAGTCGGAGACCGTGCCTTCGTCCTCGAACGAGTTGAGGCCGGTCAGTTCCTGGCCACCGGTGTCGGATTCGACATTGGTTTCTTCGAGGCGCTGATACGTGCCTTCGAGACGGTGATCGTCGGTGATGTAGGCATCGACGCGGCCGAAATAGCGCACGCTCGATTCCGGCAGGGTCACAGGGTAGCCGCCGACATCCTGGCCGTACACATCGTTAGCAATCTGCGCGAAACGGTCGAACTGGGCCTGAGTCACGAAGTCTGCTTCGTTGGCGAATCCGCCGCCGAAGGGACCGAATTCGTTGGCGTTGCCAAGATCGGTTTCCTCGTAACCGGCATAGAAGAACAGGCGATCCTTCACGATCGGGCCGCCGAGCGTGGCGCCCCAGCGCTTTTCCTCGAACGGCGAAGCGATGTTGTCGACGCCTTCCAGCGAGTCGCCGCGCAGGTCGTCATTGCGGAATGTGAAGAAGGCCGAGCCGTGGAATTCGTTCTGGCCGGACTTGGTCACGACGTTGACGAGACAGCCGGTGAAGTCGGAATATTCGACGTCGAACGGTGCGAATTCGACCGAGGTTTCGCGGATCACGTCGAACGGCAGCGGCAGGGCGTTACGCGCTGCGAACGGCGTGCCGTTGAGGCCGAAGACGTCGGCCTGGACGATGCCGTCGACGGTGAAGGTGTTCGAACGGTCGTTGCCGCCGAGGCACGAGATACGGTCGACTTCGTTGGCGCGCTCGAGGCTGACGCGCGGGTCGAGGCGGATGATGTCGCGCACGTCGCGGGTCAGCGACGGGAATGCTTCCAGCGTGGCTTCGCCGAAGGCCGTGCCCGGTCCGACGGCAAGCTGTTGCACGCCGGCGCGCTGCGCGGTGACGACGATGACATCGGCATTGTTCGCGGCAGATGCAGCGGTCAGTTCGAAGTCGTAGGACGTGTTGCCCGAAATCGTGATGAACTGGTCTTCGACCGACTGGCCTTCGAAGCCTGCCGCCGTGGCGGTCACGGTGTAGGGGCCGCCCGGGACGAGCGAACCGGCGCGGAACGAACCGTCGGTGTCGGTGCGCAGCGTGCTGACCTGGCCAGTACGGGTATCGGTGACGACCACAGTCGCACCCGAAAGCGGAACGCCGTCGGCGCCGGAAACGGTGCCTTCGATGCCGGAGGTAATCTGCTGCGCCGCAAGCGGGGCAGGCATGGCGACAGCGGTGCCGATCGTGGCGACGCTGGCAGCGAGGAGATATTTGATCTTCATGGGGACGTTCCTTCTCGGAATGTTCGCTTTGTGGTCAAAATGTGTGGGTCGAAGAATTTCGATTGCGGGCGGCGCACGATCCCTTGCACGCGGCTCGCCGCCCCCTAGCGCGCCTGATTGTTGCGGCAATATTACACTGCGACAGCGCAGTCACAGCTTCTCGCGGCCATCGGCTCGAAACCCTGCTTTTCGTAAGGGAAATCGGCTGTTGCTGCATTGCAACATCCCGGGAAAACCGCGAAACTGTCATTTTGACCGCGAAAGCGGCGCTTTCGTCAGGCGAGATTTATCTCTCGCAGGCGCTGCATCAGGAAATCGTGGGCCGTGATGGGCGTGTAGCTGGCGGAATCTGCTGCAATTCCAGCGCCCGACTCGGAATCGCTTGCCGCAGCAAGGCTGGCCGGGTCGATCAGGTAGTCGGGGCGGAAATGCAGGAAGAACGGCATGGAATAGCGCGCCCGGCCCGCCGCTTCCCCGCGCGGATTGACCACGCGGTGGGTGGTGGAACGCAGGCGTCCGGCGGTCAGGCGTTCCAGCATGTCGCCGATATTGACGACCAGCGCGCCCGCCGGGGGATCGACTGCCAGCCACTCGCCCTGCTTCGTCAGCAATTCCAGCCCGGCTTCCTCCGCCCCCAGCAGCAGGGTGATGGTGTTGATGTCGCCATGCGCTGCGGCGCGGATGGCGCCTTCGGCATCGGCGCGGTCCATCGGCGGGTAATGCAGCAGGCGCATCACCGAATTGCCGTCCGCAATCGTCGGCTCGAAGAAATCCCGCTCCAGCCCCAGATGCAGCGCGATGGCTTTCAGCACGCGCGCGCCGGCCGTCTCGAACGCGGCGTAGAGGTCTTCGAACGTCTCGCGGAAACCGCCCACTTCCGACGGCCAGATATTGGGCGCCATGAAATCGGACAGCGCGTGCCCTTCAGGCAGGTCGCGCCCGACATGCCAAAATTCCTTCAGGTCATGGACCTTCGCATCCTTGGCTTTCTCCGTCCCGAAGGGGGTGTAGCCGCGCGCACCGCCGCCGCCCTCGATCTTGTAGGCACGCTTGGTCGCCTCCGGCAGCGCGAAGAACGCCTTCGACATCTCTTCCGCCCGCGCGATCAGTCCGGCGTCGATCCCGTGGTCGCGGATGACGCCGAAGCCGAATTCGGCAAAGCTGCGTCCCAGCTCGTCGGCAATGTCTTCCAGAGGACGGTCGAGGGAAACGGAGGCGATGGCGCCTGCCCGGGCGGTGTCTGCGGTGCGGGAATCGGTCATGGCCGATCCCCTTAATACGGCTCGCCGCGACTTAATAGGGCAGGAAGAGACCCGCCAGCGCCGCGCTCATCAGGTTGGCGAGACTGCCGGCCGCAAGCGCCCGCAGGCCGAGCCGGGCGATCACGGGGCGCTGGTTCGGGGCAAGGCCGCCCGTCACCGCCATCTGGATCGCGATCGAGCTGAAATTGGCAAAACCGCACAGCGCGAAAGTGACGATTGCGGTGGTGCGCTGGCTGAACGTGCCGTCCCCCAGCGCGCCCAGTTCGATGAAGGCGACGAATTCGTTGAGGACGATCTTGGTGCCGAACAATCCGCCCGCGATGCCTGCATCTTCCCATGGCACGCCGATCAGGAACATGACGGGGGCGAAGATGAAGCCGAGCAGCTGCTGGAACGAGAGTTCGGGATAGCCGAACAAGCCGCCGATTCCGCCCAGCACGCCATTGGCCAGCGCCACGAGCGCCACGAAGGTCAGCACCATCGCGCCGACCGCAACGGCCAGCTTCACCCCGGTCTGCGTGCCCTGTGCCGCAGCCTCGATCACGTTGGCGGGGACATGCCCTTCCTCGAATGTCTGGGCGATTTCCACCTCGTGCGGGACGCCGCCTTCGACCAGCGCGCCCGGACCTTCCGCGCTGATGCGCGACTTGGGCAGGTGAATGTCCTCTTCTTCCAAACCGGCCAGTTCCGCCGCGCCGCGCGCCAGGTCGCTCTCGTCGTCGGGCATGATGATCTTCGCCATCAGGATACCGCCCGGCGCGGACATGAAGGCCGCCGCCAGCAGGAACGGCACCGCCTCTTCCCCGATGAAGCTGGCATAGGCCGCCAGGATCGTGCCTGCGACGCCGGCCATGCCCACGCTCATCAGCGTGAACAGGCGGCTGGGGGACAGGGACGCGAGATAGGGGCGCACGACCAGCGGGCTTTCCGACTGGCCGACGAAGATATTGGCGGCGCTGCCCAGCGCCTCGACCTTGCTGATGCCGGTAATCCAGCCGATCACCCCGCCGACCCAGCGCACCAGCCTTTGCATGATCCCCCAGTGATAGAGGATCGAAACCAGCGCGGCGAAGAAGATGATGACCGGCAGGGCTGCAATGACGAAGGTATTGGTGAACGGGTTGGCATCCATCGGGCCGAACACAGCCTCGATCCCAACCTTGGAATAGTCCAGCAGGGCGATGACCCCGTTGGACAACCCCTGGATCGCCTGTACCCCGAACGGGGTCCTGAGCACCAGCAGCGCGGTTATGGCCTGCAACGCGAAGGCAGCGCCCACTACCCTGAGCGAAATGCGGCGTTTGCCCGTAGACAACAGGAAGGCGACCAGCAGGATCGCGATGATGCCGCACAGGCTGGTCAGGATCGGATGCATTGTCGGCAGGTTCCCCGTCGTCGGTTGCGGCCGACGGCCGCGCATATCATTCGCGGGGGCGCTTGCCCCGCGAATCCACACGTTTGCCCATTGCCGACCGGTCCGGACGAGTCAAACCTGCGCGCACGGCTTGTCAGACGTCTTGCGGACAGAAGGCGCAGGCACCCTTCCCTTTTCCCGGCAGGCTGCATAGTCAGCGTCCATGGATACCGACACCACCACCGCGCCTTCGGGCACCCCATCCGCGCATGCGATGCCCCGCGGCCTGTTCGTCCTGTCCCTGCTTTATGGCGGGATGGCCGTTCTGGCCGGGTTCCTGGCGTTCAAGCAGGTGCAACTGCCCTTCACCAACCTGGCGGTTGAGGCAGGCATTTTCGCCTTCCTGATCCTGGTCGTCGTCTCCAGCACGATCGCGCAGGTGTACGGGGATGCCACCGCGCGCAGGCTGGTGTGGTGGGGTTTCCTGCCGCTGGCCGTCTCGGCGGTCCTGATCTTCCTGGTGCTGTCGCTGCCCGCTTCGCCGGAAATGCTGGAATATCGCGCCAGCGACCTTGCCGCGTTCGAGACGGTATTGTCGCAGACCCCGCGCATCATGGCGGCGGGCCCGGCGGCCTATCTGGTATCGCTGCTGCTCAATGTCTGGCTGTTCTCCCGCCTGCGCGGCAAGACGAGCGGAGAGGGCACAACCACCGGCCTGATGATCCGCGGCGCCATCGCGTCCGCGCTCAGCCAGGCGATCGATTCGGTCATCTTCGTGACGCTCGCCTTCTATGGCGAGTTCGACATCACCAACCTGCTGATCGGACAGGTCATCGCGAAGGTCGTGCTGTCGCTTGTCTTGGTCCCGCCGCTGATTGCCCTGTTCGTGCGCATCGCCCGCCGGCTGGGCTGAGCGGGCACGCCTGTCCCGGCTGCACTAGCGAGAGCCAAGGCGCAGCCGGGATCGCGCGTCTGCCGGAAAAGGGATCGGCAGGGCGGAAAGCGCCGGTGCAAGCCAGACCGGCAGGGCTAGGTCGCCGCGCCCTGGCGGAAGGTTCAATCGTCCTTCCTGCGCTTCTCCCATTCCTCCAGCCGGCCGGCCGTGTCGCGCCGCACGGTGACCGCCAGTTCCCGTTCCTGCGCCAGCAGCGCGCGCAATCGGGGCGAGGCCTCGAGCGCCGCATCGACCTCGCGCCGCGAGGCGGCGTCCAGCGTCCCGTTGACGTAGAAGGGAAGCATGGCCGCCAGCCGCTCCGATGCCCCGTCGCCCTTCACCGCGAGGGATCGCTGCGAAAGATGTTGCCCTTTCTCAGGGATATGTCGGCAAGCCAGCCCAGGGCCGAACGGCTGGGCATGAAGAAATAGCCGCCGCCTTTCATCGTCACGTATTTCTGCAGGCCGCCCAGCCGGACCGGGCCTGCCGCCGTCGGAATGGTGAACCCGCGCTCGCGCATCCCGCCGTCCCGGACCGCGACCGGATCGGCCCCGATGATCGGATCGGGTTCGTTGTCGAGCCCGTGAAAAGCGGGCGCATCGGCCCAGTGCTGCTGCACGAATTCGAATTGCCGCTCGATATCGGTGCAGAAGCACGCGAACAGCAGCCCCTTCTCGCCATCGGCACGCGTGTATGGCCGCCCCCTTCGCAGCAGGCGGTGGCGGTTGGAAATCGCCTGTTCGTGCGGATCGTCCGGATGCTTGCTGTCGCGGGGATTGGTGCGCCTTATATGCGCAGCGAAGGGGCAGGCGAGGCCCTGCGGATCGTCGAGCGCGTAGGAGAAATCGTTTTCCGCCCATCGCTCGGGCGAAACCTGCTCGCCCTCCCGCCGCACCGGATTGCCGATCAGCGGGCGTCCGTCGGGCCAGCGGCCCATCATCTTGGCCTTCACCCATTCGGCATCGGGCATCTGTCCGACCAGCTTGTAGAGATCGCCCAGCGCCCCTTCCGAAAGCTGCCCGGCTGCGGTTTCGGCCCCTTTCTCGAACCCGCCCACGTCCTGCGCCAGTTCGCGGATGACCAGGAACGTGCCATTGCGCCCGAAATCGCGCGGCGCGTTGGCGAGGCTGCCGTCCCCGAAATCGGTATAGCGCGACAGATTGTCGCCGATGACCACCGGCAGCGCGCAGGCAATGTCGGCGTCTGCGGGCAGATGGGGGCTTTCCGGCATGTAGCCTGAATCGTTGGGATAGCCGATGACGAACTCGCCCGGCTCCACGATGTCGCGCTCCGGCACGTTCCTGACCGAGCGGGTGGTTCCCCGCATGACCGGCTGCGAAATACCGTCGCGAAAGCCGAAATGCTCGAAATCCGTGCGGTCGGGATGGTCGGAAACGGGCGCGCAATCGGTCTGGTGCAGGACCGCGCCGCCATGGTTTTCCAGCAATCCGGCGTGGATCGTCACCATGCGCTGCAAGGCCTCCGGCGTGGCGGCATAGAGCATCAGGGTCGCCTCCGCGGGGTCGTCCCCGGACGGATCGTCATGCCAGCGCCAGTGCTCCGGAGAATCCGCGCCGCGGTCGCCATTGATCCGGTGCCGCGCTGCCATGCCCATCCGGAATGCACCGGGCAGGCCGTCCCAAGCAGAGCCGGCCGGCATGTTTGGCGCATCGAACTTCGCCAGGCCCGCAGCCGCCAGGCCAAGGAATACCGCCTGCCCCATCGCCCTGTCGGCATCGCTGCGCCTGTCATCGCCCTCTTCCCTGCGGGCCTTGTCCGACCACGCATCGAAACCCATGAGCGGGCGATCCCCGAACGTGATGCTGAGCGAATGCGCCAGTGCATATTCGGTCCGCCGCCCCCCGGCACGCGGGACGGGGGTGATGACCTCGTGCTTCAGCAGTTCTTCCAGCACTTCGTCCGCGTCCCCGCCAGCGCCGGCCTGCACCGCGCCGACCTGCATGGGCCGTCCGCGGACCCAGCACAGCCAATTGCCCAGACTGACCGGATCGCCGGGCAGTTTCGCGACCAGGGCGACCGAGTATGGGAGCCGCTTCATCCCGCGAAAGACCAGTGCCTGCACCTCGTCGGTTTCGACCATGTTCGCGGTGCGCGGCATGGAGCTGAAGCAGCGGACCCATTCCTCCGCCTCGGTCGCGGTGCGGCCCAGCGCGGCCCCCACATGGATCTGCCCGTTATTGCGGATCTGGTCGGACGTCAGTTCCGGGAAGCGCGCATACCAGAACGGCGCAGCCCGCTGGACGGTCCGGGTGAACTGCTTGAACGCATCGGAATCGAGCGCCCCGTCGAGCATCATCAGGCGCGATTTCGGAAAGCCTTCCCAATTGCTCCACGCAGCGGTCTGGCCCTCGCTCGCCCGGACGATGAAATCTTCCAGGTAGTTTTCCCAGCTGCCATCGAAATTGGAATAGAACGCGACGACCCGCGTCCCCGGCAGGCGCCACCAGCGGGCATAGTGGATCGTGCCCATGTTCCACACGAAGCCCGGACGGATGCCGTGGGTGATGATCATCCGGATGCCCCACAGCGCCAGGGCGTGGAGGAAGGTGCGAAATGCTCCTTTTTTCAGCCGCCCGACTGCCAGCACGTGGTTCTGGGCGTAGCCGGGGTGATCCTCCGCTGCGGCCAGCGCCTTCAGGTGGTCCATGGATGCGCGCTCGGTGCTGGGGACTTCGGAGGTCTCCAGCACACGCAACCGCCAGACGAACAGGCCAGCAATCGCCGCCACCAGCAGCAGCCCTGCGATAATGCCAAGCAGCGGGGCCACAAGCCATGGCAGGGCAATCCCCTCGCCCAGCGCAGAGCGGATGACGGCGGTCGCCAGCAGCACGACGGCCAGCACGGGGAACCACACGGACAGCCCGTCGCCCGTGCCGAGAAAACGCCACAAAATTGCGCGCCATCCCTTTATCTGGCGGAATTTTGCCAATTGCAGCCGCATCCGGTCCGTGCCGAGATGGAAGGCATCCCACCCTTCGCGCTGCGCCTCGTCCATCAGCTGTTTCTGCGCATCGGTCGCCTCTGCCCTCAGCACCGGATCACCGCGCAGGATGCGGCGCAGATGGTTCAGGGTCAGCGTCGGATGGCTGCCCCGCGCGGTCTCGGTCGCGACGTAATCGCGCAAGGTCCGGCCGGCGAAATCCGCGAACTGGGCCTGCCGCGCAGTCCGCTCTACCGGGAATTCGCCCAGTCCGTTGAAATCGAGCCCCGTCGCTCCCCACAGCTTGCCATGCAGTATCACGACGTGGGCGCCCAGGAAGATGCGCAGCCGCTCGTCATGGCGCAGGCCGCAATGGGCGAAGACAGGATGAAGCAAGTCCCCCGCCTCCTCCTCGATCCGTGCCAGCGCGCCGGGAATGTCACCGTCGCAGCTCAGTTCGAACACCACGTCGAGACCGCGTTCGGATTCGAGCGCGACGAGGGATGCGAAATGAACCACGTTCGTCCGGTCGAGCGCGGCGCGTATGCCAGCCTGAGCCGGATGGCCGAGCGCGGAAATCGTTTCCTCCACCTGTTCCTTCGATGCGCCATCGGTGACGGGCGCGATCACCAGGAACATGGACTGTTTCGTGTCCGGCGCAGAATAGGTCAGGACGAGGTTGCGCGGGAACGGCCCGGCATATTTCACCCGCCCCCTGCGCCAACGGGCCCGGGCGACCCGGTCACGGCGCAGCAATGCGGTGAAACAGCCCGATATCTGGGCCACGGCATGGTGTTCGCCGAGGCAGCGATGGGAGCCGATGCCGAACATCAGGTCCGGTTCCTGGTACGACCCGTCGGCCCGGACCCGGTCGATCCGGAACGCGTTCGCGCGGTCCCATTCGCGCGGGTCGCGCATGGCCGACTGGGTGGATACCAGCAGCGTCGAACCGGCGGGGATCACGCGCGGCCTGCCATCGACGGACAGGGTCGCCTCCTTCGGGCAATAGCGCCACTGGCCCGGCGCGAGCGCAGGGTTCAGGCGGCCTGCCTCCAGCACGATCCGGCGCATCGCTTCGGCATCCCCGGACCGGGCTGCCGCCCGCGCCATCTCCAGCGCCTCCGGGCGGTCCAGCAGTTCCTCCAGCATCTTGGCCCCGGCCAGCGTATTGGTCGGCACGAAGCCTGCGGCAAGGCCCAGCAGCATGGCGCGGATGTCGCCATCGGTCAGCGAGGGATCCTCCCGCTGCACCAGCAGGAATTGCTCTACCAGCGTGGTACGCGCCTCCAGTCGCGGGCTGCCATGGGGCAGGATTTGCCGGTGCCGCGCGATCGCTTCTTCGATGACGGCCGTCAGGCGGACCTGCGCGTGCTTCGCCAGCCGCCGCGTCACCGGATCGCCGTAGGGATCCCCGAACAGCAGTGCGGAGATGGCCAGCGTCCAGTCGGCAAACAGGTCGGGGTCGGGACAGCTCAGCCCGAAATAGCGCAGGCAGATCTCGGTCGGCACGCGGCGCAGGAGGTCGGCGATGACGTCGATTTCGCCCCGCGCATTGTCGAGGATGCCGTCGGTAAACTGCTCCGCCAGGGCCCCGATGCGCGCAACGTCCCCCGGCAACAGGACGCGGGTCAATATCGCATGCAGGCGGTCGTGATCCTGCCCGTCCAGCCCCAGCAGGAATGTCGATCCCCCGCCCAGCTCCTTCATTTCGGGTTCGAACGGTACGATGAAGTCCTGCGGGCGGGCCAGCACGTCGCGGACCTGTTCGGCGCGGGTCACGTGAATTAGTCCGGCAAGGTCCAGCACCGGCCTGTATTGCCGCGCGAGGGCGTAGACGTAGGGAATGGCCGCCTGCGTCAGCCTGCCCGTTACCCGGGCGCGCCAGCTGTCCGGGCGCAGCGCGTCGATGGAGAAAGGGATATGCGGCCCGGCATCACCCCCGGCTGCGTCCTCTTCCTGCGCTTTCCTGATGCCTTCAAAATATTTCGCCCTGGCCATGCCCCTGTTTTTCCTGCGACGCGGGAGGATGCGACCCCTTGTCGTCAGTCGAGTGCGAGCCCTGCCCGGTTCAAATGCTCGCACAGAAATTCGCGGTGGCCGCTATCGTCGAAAGGCAGCCAGTCGATATAGCGGCGCGAGAAGCCCGGCTTGGCCTCCAGCAGGTCGCGCAAGCCCTCCTGCGCCCGCTCCATCTCGTCCATGTTCGACAGGGCCACGACCTTGACCATGTGGCTGAACCAGTAGCCAGAGCGCAGGCCGAGCGATTCCTCCGCGCATTCGACGGCGCGCTTGCAATCGCCGGACAACAGGTGCGCCATGGCCAGTTGGCCGTGGATGAAGAACAGGTCGTGATCCGTCGGGCTTAGCCTGCGGGCACGCTCCAGCGCCGCGATGGACCGGTTCCACTTGCTCTGGAAATAATGCACGCCGCCAAGCTGCGCGTGGGCCGCCGACAGGCTGGGATTGATCCCTATCGCCTGTGTCAGCAGCCTCTCCGCCCGCATGACCTTGCCCAGCCACAGCTCGACGATACCGGCCAGCATGTAGCCGCGCGCATCGCCGCTATCGGCCTTGATCACCATCTGCGCATCGCGCCGCGCCTGCCAGATCGCCTCGACCGATCCGCGATTGAGCCACAATTCGCGGATGTTCAGCCACAGCAGCTGGATGCGCGCCTCGACCGAGGACGGGTCTTCCTCGATCGCCTGCAGGAAAAGGGTACGTGCCTGCGCATTGTCGCCATCGGTCAGGCGATTGAGGTGGAACCGCCCGCGCCAGATCAGGTCGGCAGCGGTCAGCTGCGCGCCGTCCTTGCGATAGGATCGCTGCTGCTCCGCCTGTTCCACCCCCATGCCCAGCGCGGCCGCGATGTCGGCAATCATCCGGTCGGTGGTCGGGCGGTCTGCCGCGTTGCTCCATTCGTGCTTCTCGCTGCCGAGGGTCAGGCCTGTTTCGCCGTCCAGCAGGTCGATCCGCAAAGTCGCCTTCTCGCCCACGCGGACAAGACGCCCCTCCACCAGATACCGTGCGCCCAGCCTGCCGGCGACGCGGCGCGGTTCGACGTCGCCCGCGCTGATGGCAAAGCTGCTGGAGCGCGCAATGACCGGCAGCCAGCGCGTGTTCGACAGGGTCTCGATCAGGTCTTCGGCGAGGCCGTCGGCCATGATCCGCCCTTCCTCGTCCTCCGGTGCAATGGTGAAGCGAAGAACGGCGAGCGCGCCCTTGTCGTCCATCGCTTCTTCCGGTGCCGCTGTCGGCACGCCGCCGGAAGGCATCGGCGTAATGGCATGGCCTGCCGCCGGCGTGCCGCCTGCGCGGTCCTCTGCAAGAGCTTCCGCGCGGTCCGACAGGGACTGGCGTTCCTCGCGCAGCCAGTCCTCGAACGCCGATTCCCCGGCGATATCCAGCCCTTCGAGAAATTCTCCGAACGGCGGCTTGCCGTCGGGGCCGACGGGGGCGTTCACGTCGACCGACAGCCGGGCGAGGTCCAGCGCGACGGTCTGGTTGTTGACGGCCAGCAGCTCGGTATCGCCGTTCAGGAGCGGGCGCAGGTTCGACAGTTCGCGCCGCAGGCTGGCCCGCCCCTGTTCGGGTGCGCGGTCGTTCCACAGCATGTTCTGCAACCATGCGCGCGACCGTTCGCCGCCCGGCGCGGTGGCGAGCATCGCGACCAGCGCCTGACCTCGCTTGCTGCGGATATCGATGCGCTTTCCATCCGGCCCGTCGAGGCGGAAAACCCCCAGCAACCTGAGAGCGAAGATACCGTCCTGCGTCATCTCGCCCCCTTGCAATGCGCACCCCCTGTGCGCCCCCTTACGATGGGCCTGCACAGGCCCGATCGCTTCCATGACTAACGCATTCTCCCCATATTTCACGCTTTTTTCCCGCAGGAGTCACATTGCTTTCCCGCCGGCAGGGCAGGTGGTCCCTAGCCAGTATCTCGTGATCAGCGGGGATGGACCGGTTTCGCAGCGTCGCAAGCCACGCCGATGCGAAGCCGGGGGCAACCATCCCGACGGACCCGATCACGCGGATGGCGAAAAAGGGGAAACGACATGGACTGCCGCATCTGTCTGCAGAAGATTGCCGAAGGTAGCGAGAGCGCATTCGAACAGCTTTACTCCGCCATGAAGGGCGGCCTCGTCGCACAGGCGCAGGCCATCCTGGCGGGCGACATGGCGGCGGCAGAAGATGCCGTGGACGAAGCCTTCCTGCATATCTGGCAGAATGCGGACCGGTATGCCGGTCACGGCGCAGCGGCGGGCTGGATCCGCCGGATCGTGCGCAACAAGGCCATCGACCGGCTGCGCAAGGAAGGCCGCCGGGTCAGCATCCTGCCGCCCGAAAGCTTTTCCGAAATCGTCGATACAGGCCCCCGGCCCGATGCCCCTTCCCATGCCCGGGACATGACATCGCGCATCGCCTTCGCCTTGGGCAGCCTGTCGCCGGCGCATCGCGAATGCGTCACGCTCGCCTACTTCAACGAATTGTCGGTGCAGGATATCGCCGATGCGACAGGCGTGCCGGTCGGCACGGTCAAGACCCGGCTGCACTATGCACGCAAGGTCCTGAGGAAGGCGCTCGGCAGCAGCGAACTGGAAGCATGCGACCAGTCTGCGGCGCCCGCCATCCTGCCTGTCGCGGCTATCGGCACAGCGGTCCAGCCGGCACCCAATTACGCCATCGCCTGCTGACGGGCCGCCATTTCGTGCGGGCCGGACCCTTACCTTCGCGCAGAGGGTTCAGTCCGTGACGGGCGCGGCCGTTGGGCCCGATGCGGCGGCAGCGTCCAGCGCTTCTTCCACCGCGCCCAGCGGCACTGACCTTCCCCCCGAAAAGTGGACCATTTTGAGAGTTAGAGAACCGGCTATTTACGGCTTGAAAGGAGCTGATGAATGGCACGGAAGAGATACACGCCAGAACAGATTATTGCGATGCTGCGAGAGGCCGAGGTTCGGCTGTCGCAGGGCGAGAAGGTTGGCGCGATCAGCCGGTCGCTGGGGATCTCGGAGCAGAGCTACTACCGCTGGCGGCGTGAGTATGGCGGGCTGAAGGTCAGCCAGGCAAGGCGGTTGAAGGATCTGGAGAAGGAGAATCAGCGGCTGCGGAAGGCCGTCTCCGATCTCACGCTGGATGCTCTCATTCTGAAGGAAGTTGTTGAGGGAAAGTACTGAGCCCTTCACGACGGAGGCTGGCCATCGATCATGTGCAGGAGGTGCTGGATGTATCCGAGCGCCGGGCCTGCCGGGTCGTTGGTCAGCACCGCTCGACTCAACGCAAGCTGCCCACGCCACGAGCAGACGAGAAGCCGCTGACTGCTGCGATCATCCGGCTGGCGCAGCAATATGGTCGATATGGCTATCGCCGGATTACAGCGCTGCTGCGCAATGAGGGCTGGCTGGTCAACGCCAAGCG